>LGFL01000028.1 GCA_001508855.1 Thermoanaerobacterales bacterium 50_218 | reverse complement strand
CATGGAAACCCCGCAGACCTAATTATACTACCCCTACCCTGACAAATTCACTGACGAGTTTTCCCTGACATTTTCATTGACGCTTGACATCACAGTTTTTCCTTGATCTCCACTTTAATCTTTTGGAGAAATTCGCCCACTTCTGCAGGCCCTTGATCACCTTTCCCTCGAGCCCTCACCCGGATACACTTAGTCTGCTCCTCTTGATCCCCGATTACCAAGATGTAAGGCACTTTTTCTACTTCCGCCTCCCTGATTTTATAACCCACTCTTTCATTTCTGACATCCAGTTCAACCCTTATTCCTTCATCCTTAAGGAAATCTGCGACTTCCCGGGCGTAATCTTCATTCCGAGATGTCACCGAGAGCACCTTCACCTGGACAGGAGCCAACCATACCGGAAATGCTCCACCATAATGCTCAACAAGAATCCCTAAGAACCTTTCGATACTTCCGAAGATAACCCGATGAATCATCACCGGACGATGCTTGTTTCCATCTTCCCCAATATACGTAAGATCAAAGTTCTCAGGATTGACGAAATCTACTTGGATCGTTCCACACTGCCAACTCCTTCCCAGTGAGTCTTCCAGGTGGAAGTCAATCTTCGGTCCGTAAAAAGCACCCTCCCCCTCATTGACTTTGTAGGGGATATTTTTCCTCTTAAGTGCCTCAATAAGAGCATTGGTAGCTTTTTCCCAAACCTCGGGGGAGCCAAGAGCCTTTTCCGGTTTTGTCGACAACTCCACTTTATAGGTAAACCCAAAGGTCCGGTAAAAGTAGTCGATGAGGTCAATCACTTCTATGATCTCATCAGTTACCTGTTCAGGGAGCATGAAAATATGAGCATCATCCTGTGTAAAACAGCGCACCCGGAGAAGACCGTGAAGCACCCCAGAACGCTCGTGCCTATGCACCAAACCGAGCTCGGCTATACGCAAGGGGAATTCCCGGTAAGAGTGCAACCTGGTCTTGTAATACAACATCGCACCAGGGCAGTTCATTGGTTTGATGGCATAATCTTCCCCATCAATCTTCAAAAAATACATGTTTTCCTTGTAGAGGTCCCAGTGACCAGAGCGCTCCCACAAAGAACGGCTGAGAATAATTGGAGTCTTGATTTCCTGGTATCCCCGGCTCCTGTGAACTTCACGCCAGAAATTTTCGAGTTCCACTCTAATGATCATTCCCTTCGGGTAGAAGAAGGGAAATCCTGGGCCCTCTTCACTGATTCCAAACAAATCGAGCTCTTTCCCCAACTTCCTGTGGTCCCTTTTTTTCGCCTCTTCAAGATGCTTCAAGTAGGCATCAAGAGCGCTTTTCTTGGGAAAAGAGGTCCCGTAGATCCTCTGCAACATCTTATTTTTTTCGTCACCACGCCAGTAAGCTCCAGCTACACTAAGCAGCTTGACTGCACCAACCACCCCCGTCCGCGGCAGGTGAGGTCCAAGGCATAGGTCAACAAATTCACCCTGCTTGTAAAGACTAACCTTTTCTCCAGGAGGCAATTCCTGAAGCAACTCTACCTTGTAATCTTCCCCCATGTCTTGGAAAAGTTTTAGGGCCTCTTCGTGGGACACCTCGAGCCTTTCAATTGGAAGGTCTTCTTTGATGATCTTCTTCATCTCTTTTTCAATTTCCTCAAGATCTTGAGGTGTGAAGGGATGGTCGAGATCAAAATCATAGTAAAATCCATCAGCGATGGCCGGCCCTATTGCCAGCTTTGCCTCAGGATAAAGGCGCTTCACTGCCTGGGCAAGAATATGAGCCGATGTGTGCCGATAGACGTTCCTTCCTTCCTCATCCTCAAAAGTGAGAAACTCCACTTTTTGATTCGCTTGGGCAGGAGCAGTAAGGTCTTGCAGCTTCCCATCGACCTTCACCACAAGGACTTCCCTGGCCAGCTTTTTGCTGATCTTCCCGGCCACATCAATCCAGGTGCTTCCCTCAGGAATAGTGCATACATTTCCATCTTTGAGAACAATTGGTATATGAGTCTGACCTGTCGTGTTTTCCATTCCCACAATTACCTCCCCCTATGCGCGCTAATTCCGCATCAAAAATAAAAAAATCGCCCCTCTTGCGGGGGCGAGTTTTCCCGCGGTTCCACCCCGATTGGTGGATAACTAGATCCACCCACTCTAAGCACCTTTAACGGAGTGCCTCCGTTCTCCTTCACCATGCGAAGGCTTCAGAGAAGACTCCAGGCTGGTCTTCCCCTTATCTCTGGTCAGGAGTGCTCCCAGCCAAGGCACTCCCTCTCTGGTGACCGGTATAAGGGTACTCTTCCCTTCATTGTCTCTTTCGGACAATGCTTTCTTTTGGGGAAAATTATATTTTTTAAAAATACCCCTGTCAACATCGAGAAAACCGGGATCAGGCTTTCCAGCAACCCAAAAATAGCTTCATGACATAGCTATTACTCAAACTGCTTAAACGTTATTTACTTCCATCACCTCTTCACGAGGTAATAACGACATTTTTCGCAGCCCGGACACCTGATGAGACGAGAACCGAAAACCTGGCGAACTGCCCGCAGCGACTCAGACTCCCAAAGACCTTCAGGAACATGAAAAACGATAGTTCTGGGCAACAGTTTGACCAAGACGCTCAGCAGATGATCCTCATAACCAAACTCTCCATCTTCAGAGTAGAAAAAAGGGGTTCGCAACTTTTCCTGAAAGAACACTTCTCCGTCTGAGTTACAAAGGCAATAAAACCCTTGAGGGGTAACAATGAGATGAATTTCCTCTATTTCCGGCTCCTGTTTTTGAACGAAATAGCGAAGTAAAGAAATAAATTCATCATAAGCTTTCGCTACGCATATCTCCTCGTTCTTCCTTTCGATTAACCTTCGCAACTGTGCCCGGTGCTCCTGCAAACGGAAATTTACGTAACCGTCGACAAGTAAAACTCTGTTACCGCGAAGGTATTGATAAAGGTCTTCGATGATTCTGTTTCGTTTCAACACCCTAAGGTTTTCCATCACACTAAGTGTCAGTGTTCTCAACTGTTCACGCTCAGAAGCACACAGATAATTATAGTTTTCACTGATGATTTTTTCCACGTACCAAACATCCAAATGGTCGACAATAAGACTCGTAATTGCTCTGGCAACCGCCAGGCAACATACAAACTCTTCACTTTCCCTTTTTTTATGCATACAGATCAAAAAGAAACTCCATGGTGGTCTTTCTTCCTCCAGCAGGTCTACTTTCAACCCTTGCTCACACAAAGACTCTACCTCATCTCTTAACCATGCCCTTGCCTCCCGAGTAAACGTCTTTATGCCAACAATTATATGGGATATCAAAAACAACCACCCCTTCCTTTTTAAATCCATAATATGTTACTGTCCGGAGTTATTATACGGAAGGAGTGGTTCTGTTATTCAAAATCCTCACTCTCTATTCTTCCAGAACTTCCTCAATGAAAACTGTAAGCTCTTGGAGAAGATCTACCTCGGGAAAATTTTTGTGGTAAGGATTACCTTCCTTATCATAGAGAATTCTCACCTTTGGCCTGGTGGGGTAATTCTTGGGGACATGGATTACAACGCCCGTCTCCCCAGTAGTCAACCGCACCATACTTCCAACAGGATAAACCGCTATATTAGTAGAGAAAAGCTTGACGATAAGAGGATCAAAAATGCGTCCAGACTGAGCAACAATATACTCTACAGCTTGATGGGGAGGTACTTTTTCACCTTCCAGGCCACCGACCAAGCGATCGTAAGTATTGCCCACAGCGGTGATCCTGGCATATTCGTGGATCTCCTCACCCTTCAACCCGCGAGGGTAGCCGCTTCCGTCAAAGTTTTCGTGATGCTGAAAGGCGATATGGGCTACGAGCAGACCGAAATCGGGTTCTTTTCTAAGCAATTCGAACCCATACACAGTGTGGTTTTTCATCTCTTCCAGTTGAGGTCCAGAAAGTGGCCCCTGAGCTCCCAGAAGATGTGCCGGAAGCTTACTCTTCCCAATGTCGTGGAGCAAGGCCCCGGTTCCTAACTCTCGTAGTTTTCTCTCGTCATAACCCCGAAGCAATCCAGTAAAAATGGAGTAAACAGCCACATTAACTGAATGGTGAAATAAGGGTTCTCCAATGATTCGAATCTCCGACAGATAAGCGACAGTCTCTTTGTGAGAAAGAATCTGATCCATCAGTTCAGAAACGATGTTCTTGACTTCCTCAACATTCAATCGCATTCCAAACCTGGTATTCGCTACAGCCTTGCGAACGATTTCTGCCGCTCGCAGTCTCGTCTCTTCGTTGACGATCTCCTCTACTCGAACATCAGCAATTCTCTCATCCTCAACGTAAACATGAGTTATTCCGAATTCAGAAAGGCGATTAATGTAACTTTCCTTTAATGTGCAACCAGCATTCAAGAGAATTCTCCCACCCTTAATAAAAACGGGACGTGCCAGCTTCATTCCTGCCTTCAACTTGTGGACAGGGACCCGGCGCAAAAACCATCCACTCCTTCCAGTTTTCCTCAGTTTTCACAAGGAGTGCACCCAACCAGTTTAACTGCCAGCTACTACTTCTTAAATCCCCAGACATAGGTGTATTCCTCACGTTCAACGGCCTTACCCTTCCGGAAATCTTCCTCGAGCAGGCGAATACCATCGGCAAAGCACTGTTCTGATATTAGCAACAGCTCAGAATAAGCTCGTTTCTGATAAACAGCTAACTGAGCTTGATCCATTACAAAAGAATACTCGGTGTGAGACACGCAAATGTCACTGAAACCAGCAGTCTGCATCGCTCGCTCAATCTCTTCGATGGGATGAAATCGCTGCATGTCTACCTCTAGGGCTTCAGGAAAATACTTCACAAGAGTGCTCCTCCTAAGATCCTCATGTGACCAAGTCACAGTAACAACTACACCACCAGGTCGGAGAACCCTGAAGGCCTCCCTAAAGTAGTTATTCAAATTCCTTACATAGTGAATCACGTCCACTGAATACGTCAAGTCAAAACTTGAATCCGGAAAAGGGAATCGTTCTGAAGCATCTCCCTGCCGTACCTGGAGTCCGGGATACTTTTTCGCCGCTTCCTCAAGCATTCCCGCAGACTGGTCGAATCCGTATCCATTCGCTCCCAACGCGTTAACCAGGGCAAAGAGGTAGTTGGCAGTCCCGCACCCTACCTCGAGGACATCCCGAACGACTTTCTGGTGAAAGTACCCGGCAATGTGAGAAACGACACGCTGACTCGCCTTGCGATGGTCAGCATAGACCTTAGCAATACTGTCGTAATCGATTTTTCCCAGAGATGACAAAATTCCACCCTCCTGAAGAAATTATGCTCTGCTTTTTCTTCAACCCAACCATTTCTTGCAAAATAAAAGCACACTTCATAAAACAACCCAAAATATCAAAACAACATAGACCTTTAGTCGGTAATTACTTCGCCGCGACCAATTATTTTTCCTGCCGGATTGACTTTCACTGATGTTCCTCACCCGGTCACCCTGAGCAATTCCAATGCTAGCGCAACTGTCCTTTTCATTGGTTATCAGCGAAAAATCGAGATTTTAGCCACTAAACCGTGATAGTTAAGCAAATTGGGGGTTTACTTGAGCTCAAAGTTCCCTATACACTATTTTTGGCTAGGATTTGTGAAGATGAGGTATCCGGGAAATATGAAAACTTTACGTGTTGCCTGGAGCAGCACACACCAGGAATTTTTAATAACCGATTCCTATTATTTCTCCATTTTGGCAAAGGAATCCCAGAAAAACGGAATAGTAATCGAAGAGGTTCCAGTATTTACCGAGTTATTTTGCTACGACGTCGTGATCTTCAATTACCCAGAGAAACCTTTCAACAAAGAAGAAATAGAACTCATCAAAAAGAGCGTAGTCGAAGAAGGCAAGCGCGTCCTGTTTACGGCTCACTTCCAAAACAAAGATAATGTGGCGAAAATCTGTTCTAAGGTTTCTCGCCACTTTGGCCTTCTGGTCCTACCCGAAGAAGTTTTTGATGATGTAAACCACATAGCTGATGACCCTTACATAGTTCCAACTTCTAGAGTTTTTACCTACAACAACGGCGTGAAAGAGGTAGTTTTTCCCTACAGCGCGCCACTAGAATTGCTCGATGAAGCGAAGGTTATATTGAGGGGAATGGAAACCACTATCACGAGAAAAGGGAAGACATCCCCTGTGTTAGTAGCAGAAAAAAACTTCCCTTCAGGAGGAAGTTTTGCCCTTTCTGGAAGCTGCATCTTTTGGGATAATTACTCGATTACCAAGGCAGATAACCTTCGATTTGCCCTTAACTTAATTAAGGGCCCGTTGAAATAAAGGCCCGCCAACCCAGAGAGCACGTCGGCAGTGCCTTAAGGTTTCCGAAAACAGCAGCACGGATCACCCCATGGCGGTTAAAAAAATCTTCAACTCAACAGTCCGCGTCTGCTGGTCCCTACTCATATACCGCGGTTGTTCCAGATTATGTCTATATTCTTCAGAAAACCGCTCTGAAAAGCGTTTTTGCTAAACTCATTTTCGCCATTTTAAAATTCGCCATTTTATCGAGTAGGGCAGCGCTAGGTGATCAGTCTAGCGCTGTCCCTCTCACAGAACCGTGCGTACGGGCCACGTACACGGCTCCTGGTAAACCTCAGTCGTTAGCTTTCATAATAACGATGCAAGATGCCAACCTCATATCTCTCGAGGTTAACTAAACCGATTTCGTCAAACCAGGTGTTTGGAAGAGCCATCGAGATGAGAGGACTGGCTGAGTTTCTCCATCTTCGCATGGATACTTTCTCAAATTCCCCTTTGTAACCTCGACGGCGAAGGGCTTTATGAAGCGCCTTCCAGGTCTTCCACTCCAGCATCTTCTTCATTCGTAGCCGTCGACGTACCCATCCCATGAGCTCGCGAAGTACTCTCTTGCAGTTCGCTATGCGGGAGTAGTTAATCCACCCCCGCAGGATGGGGTTAAGCCTCCTGATCATTTCCTCCACATTCATGCCATGGTTCCGGGGCGTCAGCTGGCGGATAGCCTCTTTGAAGGCCTTTATTTTCTTGGGATGAATGCTCACATTCTTGGAGTAGATGATAAACCCAAGGTAGGCTACACCCTCATAAACGCTAGTTGTACGCGTCTTTTCCTTGTTGACAACGAGTTTGAGCTCGCCTTCAAGGATTTCATAGGCAGTCTTCATGTACCTTTCCGCCTGCCGGGGTGTCCTGGCAAAGATGAGAATATCGTCCGCATAGCGAACTATGCGAATACCCCTCTCTTTCATCGCCCGGTCAAAGTAGTCCAGATAGATGTTGGTGAGAAGGGGTGATATTACACCACCTTGCGGACTCCCTACTTCAGTCCCTTCAAAGACCCCGTCTCTCATGACGCCAGCCTCCAGGAATAGCCGGATTAATCGCAGCACAGAACCATCGCTGACTTTCCGGTTCACTCCCTGAAGGATTAGGTCATGATCAAGACGGTCAAAGCACTTGGAGAGGTCCATGTCTACTACATGTGTAAGTCCATACCGGTTCATGAACCTCTCGGCTTTGGCTACTGCCTGCTGGCAGGAACGCCCCGGTCGGTATCCATAGCTTGATGGGTGAAAGTCTTAGTCAAAGATTGGCTGAAGTACGTTTAGCAGTGCTTGCTGGACTACCCTGTCTCTAACGGTAGGTATCCCAAGCAGCCTCTTCCCTCCATCCGGCTTGGGTATCTCCACCCGCAGGACTGGACTTGGCCTGTACGTCCCGGTCTTGAGTTCAAGATGAAGTTTGACTATTTCGTCGTCTAGATTCTCGCCGAAGGCTCGCACGGTCTGCCCGTCTACCCCGGGAGCACCATTGTTCGCCTTGACGGCACCGTATGCCTTCTTCAGGTTCTCGATACGGTATACTTTGTCTATTAGGCTGTAGTACTTCATCTCTCCTCCCGCATCTCGCCGTACTCCCTGCGTCTCTCCCTCGCATGGTTGCAGTTCCTTCTCAAAGTTCGCACGGCGTCTCTAGCTCTAAGGCAATTCTTTCGCGCTCTGCTCCGATAATCTGCTGAGCGGACGAAAGCTCCAGCCGGCTCGTCACCCCCGGATGCCCCGTTCCCCTTGGCATCTCAGCCTCAGTTGTCTTCTCCCATGTTCGTTCGATCCGCGGTCGCACGCTTCGGTTTACCTTCGTCCCTTCGCAACCAGAGGAACTTTTGGCTCCTTTGGCCCAGCATCTCTCGAATGCTGTCCCTTCAGTTTTACCCTCCAGTCCGTTACCGGCTTTCATTGGCTGAAGGTTCATCACTACTACGGACTCATCTGCCACCCTGCACCACTTCTTCTCTCCCTTGCCTCCCGGCTTGTTCAAGCTTACCAGGTCTGGCCTGGATGATACAGGGCTTCCTAAAATTTTTGCCTGCCTGCCTGAACATGAACCCGTCCGTCCAAACTCCTCAGGTCATCCAGCCTTCGGGCTTTCCCACTTTTCGCAAGGTTACCCACCTGAGAAGCCAACCCCGGTTCGCTTGCGCTACGTTCCATGTTCTTCCTTCGGCGCACCAATAGACCCCGCCGTTACCGGCGACGCCCTTGCCTACGGATTGTCTTCCCGCTTACTTAGTGACAGGGTTTCTTTCAACCCACCGGCTCAGCAGACATGCCGGGCGCACACAAAAAAAGAACACCGGATTTTTCCGGTGTTCTAAAATGCGAAGATATTATAAATGAGGCTGCACTTGAACAGCTTTGATGAAAACTGCTGTTCCTTCGTGCGCGATTACTTTCACCCAGTCGCCTACCTTGAGGCCGTCAAGATCGACTCTCTCGCCACGGGCGAAGAGGTAGGTATCGTCTGCGACTTCAACGGTGACAACTGTGCCGTCTCTCTTCTCAATGGTGATTTCGTTCCCACTGATGGCCTCGATTGTTCCCACAACATAGTAGCGGTCGACGACCTCTCTGATATCCTCCCGAAGTTCTTTCAAGATCTCCTGCAGCTTGAGGAGCAAGGCCGCCATTTCCGCCCGCGTCACCGGCTTCTGAGGCAGGAAGAACCCGTCAGGAGTCCCCACCATCAAACCCTTTTGGAAGAGGTACTCAATGATCCCAGCCACAGCCTGAGGAATGTCTTTGGCGTCCCGGAAGTGCTGCCGCAGTCTTTCTTCAGTCCGCACCTGCTCCTGCAAGCCCAGCGCTCTCCCCAGATATTTGGCGATTTCCCAGCGCTTGCAGGGCTGGTTGGGGTGGAAACTGAAAAGTTCCTCTTCGGTGATCAGCCCCTGAGAAACAGCGACTACCAGAGGTTCGAGAGCCCACTCCTTCCCCTTTTGCCTCAACCAAAGGCGAAGGCGCTGGTGGAGTTCAGTCCTGGCCTGGACTTCCTCCCTCACCTGCTGGGAGCGCTGAAAGGCATTTGCCAGCATCACCAGGGCCTCCAGGTGGGTCACCGGCTTGTTGGGTTGGAAGGTGGCGTCAGGATAGCCGTAAACCAGGCCCTGCACACTGGCTTCGGTGATTACTTCTTTGCCCCAGTGCTTACCAATGTCAGCGAACTTCCACCTGTGACCAATTTCTCGGCCCTTGCCGGGAACCTGGAAAACAGAATTTGGCCCTCCTTTCCAGGGTGGTAGGGCCAAGGCAACACTTCCCCCCATACACAGGGCAACCACAAGGGCGACCAGACTCAGGAACCACTTCTTCCTGAAAACCAAATTACCACTCCCCTTTCGCAGTGTTCTCACTAACCTTATACGAACAAGGGAAGATTTTTTGGAGGGGTTGGCTGTGCCAGCAGGGAAAATTTGAAGCGATTGGGAGCAAGAAAGGTCTACCGCCGTGGCCCCTGGTACTGAGAGTTAAAAACAGAGGATAGCAGATTTGCTAAGTCTTGCAATGCAACAGCTCTGCAGCGGTACTGAGAGTTAAAAACGGAGGAGGGCACCGATTCCTCCAGCTTCCATCAGCCGGGAATGGTCACGCTTGACCACCTCGATCCTCGCTCCCTGGTTCACCGCTTCCTTAACGATGTGGTCGATCAGGTTGGGGATCTCCTCCAAGTAGTGTCCGCAACAGAAGCAGGTGTCCCGCTGCTGGGCAAAGAGGCTGCCACAGTTAGGGCACCTATACCCCGGGCGCTCAAATTCTGCAGCCACGACCAGTTTGTGCACCTGTCCCTGCTCCACCTTGGCGAGGACGTCGTCGACACCGATGGCAGCCCGGTCCCCCTTAGCCACTCTGTTGAGGAGTTCCTCAACAAGCCGGTCCTCTTGCTCTCTCTCTACCTGTTCCAAAACCTTCAAGGCCTGTTCCACAAGATCTTTTTCAGCCGTGGTCATCTCTGTGCTCAAGTAAGCAGAGACCTTCTCCTGAACCCATGCAGGGAGAAGCTCCTTGAACTGGGAGACTGCCTCTACGGGGCCTCCGACAGCCACCCGATTGATCTCTTGGTTCTTGAGGAAGTCCTCAAGCATCTCCGCCACTTCTTCGAGGTGGAAGGTGACCATCTTTTCAATCTGGCGGCTGAATTTCGACTGCTCCCAGGCGCGCCAGCCCCCTTTCTTGTGCTTTCCGGGGATCTCCGGATGGCTCTCTTCAACATAGACGAGGACCTCGCCCAACTGGACGAGAAAGAGGCGTGCCCTGCGCCTGTCAACGAGGACGATCAGAAAAGGTTCGTAATCATCAAAGAGCCTCACCAGTGGCTTGAGATAAGGCCTCTTATCGATAACGAAGCGGGGAGGTACAGCAACCGCGAGGTGGTATTCCTTCCAGAACTCTTTCTGAGGGTCACTGAAGACAACCAAACCTTTGCGGAAACTGCCCTGGTTGAGAACGAGATACTGGAGCAGGTTTTCGCAGCCCTCACTCAGTTCCCGGAGTTCGCCCTTGGAAAGTTCCCCTGATTCCTCCCACCTACCGATCTCCTGTTTGACGAGGTTCTTGGCCAGCCGCAGATACTCCTGATTGGGGTTGGTAGCAGGATCAACCGTCAGGTAGAGGCTCAGGTAGAACTTCTCCCCTTCAGGCACCCCAGCCAGCTTTTCCAGTTCCCCACGAGTGAGCACTTGCTCTCCCCCTTCCACAATTGTCTCCCCAGGTTTCCGGCGAGCGTCACGACTAAGGAGTTTCTCCGGTAACCAGCCAGCCGGCAACCCAGCCTTCCCTGCCGTCTGGCAGCCGCACCTGGAGCCACTCGATATCCTGGCCGATCAAGGTCATTGGCTCAGAGGCGGGATCACCAGGGATTACTTTCCCGATAGCATCGTATTCAGTTCCCGGACCACTTCGCAAGATCACGTAAGTGTCCACCTCTTCTCTATCTACGTAGAACAACTTCTCTCCCGCTGAAGCGCTATCAGTGGTTCCAGCTCGGGTGTCAGTTTCCCCGGAGTCAGGTTCCTGCGCTCCCGGAGCAGTGGTGTCCTCTCCAGATGAGGCACCGGAACGATCTGGAGAACTGGGAGAAGTTGTTTCAGGAGTCACTCCAACTTGCTTCTGGAGACTGGCCACTTCCTGTTCGAGCTGTTGGGCGCGATCACTGAGTTCCCTGATCTTGGCCTCGAGTTCGGAAATGTAGGCAGCCATCTTCTCATCAACGTAACTGCGGGAAACGAGAGGATCACCTGCAGAACCAGGTTCACTGATGTTCGCCTGCACCGCAGGTCCCAGGAAGAAACCGGCAACACCACCAAGTAAAAAGCAGATTCCCGCAACTGCCAAAACAAACAAAAAAAGGGTTCTCGGCTTCATCCCCAGGAAAAAACTAGGGATGCCCGGCCACAGCCTGCTGCGCTTCTTTTCCGACTCCAATGCTTGATTCCCCACCCTTCCCGATACTCCTTTCTAAAAACATGAGAGGTGATGTGTTAGAATATTCGCCACCCAGGAAAAGCAATCCTTCTTTTGCCTTCCAGGATTCTTGTTTCCAGAAACAATATCTGGTATGAGTACCAACATTTATTTTATTCTCGAAGCTGCAGACTTGCTCGCTCCCCCGGCTCTTGAAGGGCGGGAAATCACCAGAAGGCCGAACCTGCTGGCAGCAAAAAGCCCGACAGTGCACAGCAGGAGCAATACGACCAGACCCTGGGCCGTGGTCAGTCGTGTCAGGAGCACAGCACTTCCGCCGAGCACCAAGCTCACCCCGTAGTTGACGAGAACAGTCTGCCTGTGGCTGAGGCCGAGGTCGAGAAGGCGGTGGTGGAGGTGGTCGCGGTCTGCCTCAAAAATGTGCTGCCTTCTGGCGATTCTCCTGATGATGGCGAAGACTGTGTCGAAAATGGGGACACCGAGGACGAGGATCGGCAGGACGAGGGCAAAGGCTGTCGCTGACTTCGTCAGTCCGAGAATTGCCAGTGAAGAAAGAGTGAACCCCAGGAAAAGGGAGCCTGTGTCTCCCATGAAGATCCGCGCCGGGTGAAAATTGTAAGGAAGGAATCCGAGAATCGCAGCAACGAGGAGAAGGGCACAAAAGGCGACCGCTGTGGCCCCTTGACCATAGGCGACAACGGCAACAGTCCCCGAAGCAATGGCAGCAATACCTGCAGCCAGCCCATCGAGTCCGTCGACCAGGTTGAGGGCATTGGTGATCCCCACAACCCAGGCAATGGTCACGGGAATGCTGAAGACCCCCAGGTTGATCATCCCCCCGAGAGGGTTGGTGATGAAGTCAACGGTGACACCGCAGGCCACCAGAACTGCCGCCGCAGAGAGCTGGCCGAAAAGCTTCAGCCAGGGAGAAAGGCCGCGCCAATCATCGATGACCCCCACGGTGAGGATTACCAGGCCTCCGCCGAGCAAACCCAGCACTTCGTTGACAGGGAAGGCTCCAGAACCCGCACCTGCCTGGAGCCATGTTTCTGAAAACAGCCCTGACTGCCAGAAGAAAAAGAGCAGAGAGGCTACAAATCCGGCAAAAATGGCGAGACCACCCCAGCGGGGAACCGCGTTTTTGTGCACCTTCCTGGCCGCTGGTCTGTCGACTGCCCCTAGTCTGGCAGCCAGTTTCCCGATGTAAGGGGTCAGGATCAAGGGGAGCCCGAAAGCCAACCCTAGAGCCCAGTAATTTACCTCCATGATTCTCCCTCTCCTTAAAGACCCTTGAAAAATCTTTCACTTCCCGATTTATCCCTGCTTTTCTTACCCAACTTTTCCAGTTGATGCTTTCTAATTGCTTGACTTGTGTCACTTCCCTAACCGAGAGCGAACATCAACTCTCCCTCAGCAACGAGCTGATCTCCGACGTAAGCAGCACCCCGCCCCTTGCCAACGGTTCCCTTGATCTTTAGGAACTCCACCTCAATCCGCAACTGGTCTCCCGGCCTCACCTGGTGCCTGAAGCGCACCTTATCGATCCCGGCAAACAAAGGGATTTTTCCCTGATACTCCTGCTTTTTCAAGAGGGCGACGGCACCAACCTGGGCCATTGCTTCCACGATGAGCACCCCGGGCATCACCGGATATCCCGGAAAGTGCCCCTGGAAAAAGGGTTCATTGACAGTCACGTTTTTGACCCCTACGGCCCGCTTTCCTTCCTCCAGTTCAACGATCCTGTCGACGAGCAGGAAGGGATAGCGGTGGGGAATGATCTTCTGGATTTCCTCAATTTCCAGAACCTGCTGGTCACTCATAAAAATTCCCCCTGCACATTTCTGGTCACAATTCGCCGCTGAAACTAGAATTCCTCCCGATTATTTTACTGCGAAAAAATGGACATTTCCAGGAAAACTTCTGGCGAGTATAAGGACAGTCGAACTGCGGGTTACTTTTCTCATGCCTTTATGGTAACATAGCATACAGCAGTGCTGAACATCAAAAGAGGCAACAGGCTCTACAGAAAGGAGGCGGAAGCCTGGCTTCCTGCGAGGCCAGGCAACAGTTGTGCGACTTCTGGACGAGCATGGTAAACTCTTCGGAATCATCAACCTCTTCGATCTGGTCGTCCTGGTGCTGGTGATCGGCGTCGCCTGCGGCCTCTACCTGAAGCTGAAGCCTGCAGGAAAGGCCCACGAGATCGCCGAGGTCGAGGTTACGGTAATGGCTCCCTTTGTGCGTCCACAAGCAGCAGAAGCGGTCAAGGTGGGAGACCGGCTGGTCGCCAGCGGCAAATTCACCGATGCCAGAATCGTCGATGTCCGGGTTGAGCCTGGCCTGATCGCTACGACGAAAGCCGATGGCACCAGGCTCCTGACAAGAGACCCTTACAATAAGGACGTCTACGCCACGATCCGGGGCAAGGCGGCAATCGATCAGCCTGACCTCCGGGTGGGGGGACAGGAGGTGCGCATCGGGAAGGAGTTTTATCTGAAGACCCAAACTGTGGAGCTGAAAGCCGAAGTGATCGACATCAAGATCCTCTCTGAGGAGCAGGAATAAATTTTATCCTGAACTGAATCACATCTTTCAGGGCAGAGAAGCGAGGAAATACTGCTATCGTCATTCGAAAGCGAGCGGTAGAGCCTGGCGGTGGCGGCAACCGTCTTTTCAATGCTGAAGACACCCAGGACCCGCTTCCTGCCGCGCTCGGCCAGGCGCCGGGCCAGGTCCGGGTTCTGCAGAAGATCCAAGAGCGCCCGCGCCAGTGCTCCAGAGTCAGCCGGGGGGACGAGGATACCGCACTCTCCGTCACCGAGGATCTCCGGAAGAGCGCCAACCCTCGTGGCGATGACCGGTTTGCCGAGGGCAAGGGCCTCCAGCGCGGTCAGCCCGAACCCTTCAGAGAGAGAACTGATCACCAGAACGTCGAGGGCGGCGTAAACCTTCCCCACTTCCTGCTGGAACCCGGTGCGCAGGCAGTGTTCGCCGAGCCCAAACTCGGCGATCATCGAGTCGATCTGGCGCCAATAGAAACCGCTCCCGACGATGAGGAAGCGTGCCTGCGGAACTTCCCGGACGACCTCACGCGCTGCTTCGAGGAAGTAGCGGTGGCCCTTGACTGGGTGGAGGCGGGCGACGATTCCAATGAGAGGGGCATCAGGAGCGATTCCCAAACTCTCCCTGAACGAGGCGTCACCTTCCCACTGCCGCCAGGTTCCGGGGTCAATCCCGTTGTAGATGACCTCCACCTTTTGCTCAGGGATCCCTGCAGCCACCAGGTAATCTCTGATGAACCCGGAAACAGCAATAAACCGGTCGGTCATCGAGGAGGTTACTTTCTCGGTCAGGCTGTTGACCAGACGGCTGAAAGGTGAGGGATAGTCGTGTTCGAGAACACTGTGGACAGTTGTCACCACCGAGGGGACTCCTGCCACCCTCGCAGCCAAGCGGCCGACGAGGTTCGCTCGAACCCCGTGGGTGTGTACGACCTGGGGGCGAATCTTTCTTAATAGACGCGCCAGCCGAAAAACAGCTCCCAGGTCACAGCGACCGTGCATTTCCACCACCTGTGCCGGGATCCCTGCATCTTCGAGGATCTGGTAAAACGGGGCGCCAAAGAGGCAGACCACCTGGCTGGAGATGCCGTAGCTCGAAAGCCGTTTGACGAGCTGGAGGACGTGCTGCTCGGCGCCTCCGAACTCTCCGCCTCCAATGATGTGAACGACTTTAATAATGCCTCTCACCTCGCCCAAAACGCGATCACCCGTTCAACAGAACTAACCTGAGGGGGTAGACCTGAACTCATGTCAACTGCACGGAACATCAGCAACTGCTGGAACCAGAGCCTGTGCTCGCGCTTCTTTAAGTTCCTTTTGGAGAGCTTCCTCAAAAGCAGAACCTTCCGCTTCATTACCGGGCCTGGGCTTTCCGAACAGTGCTCTTACTTCCAGGATACGGCGACCTACCGCGCTCTTGCCGGCTTCTCCAGGCTGATCACTCTCCTAAGAAGAGTCAGCTTTAAGGCTGCACAGGCAAGCATCTCGAACCTGATCAGCGAAAGCCTCGTCTGGAACTACTCCTACCTGATCTTCTTCCTCATCGCCGCCTACCCGCTCGTCGACTACATCTTGAGGAACCAGCCCGGCACATCCGCCCTCAGCGGGATCTGGGACGAACTGGTGTTCCTGGTGACAGGGCTCCTGCTCCTCGGCCGTTTCCTCATTGACGAGGGGAAAAGGTTCTCTTTCACACCTCTCGACCTGCCCATCCTCCTCTTCGTCGGGGCGGGGATTTTCCTCTTCCTGGTGAAGTCACCTGAGCCAGACGTCGCCCTCGACGGGTGGAGGGCAACCTACCAGTATGTCTTTTGGTTCTTCCTCACAGTAAGCTTCGGCCTCACGAGCAAGCAGAGGCAGCAAATCATCTGGGCCTTCGTGCTGGTGGGAACTCTGGTTGCTTTTTACGGCATCTACCAGTACATCATCGGTGTTCCCATTCCCCCAAACTGGGTCGACCAAGCCGAGGCAGGTGTGCGGACGAGGGTTTTTTCCTGGATCGGGAGCCCGAACGTGCTGGGGAGCTACCTGGTGCTCCTGATCCCGGTAGCCGCAGCCTTATTCCATAACGCCGGCTCGTGGCGGGCAAAAGCGGCAGCAGCAGCCATCCTTCTGGGAATGGCACTCTGCCTGGTCTTCACCTTTTCCCGAGGGGCCTGGCTCGCCTTCCTGCTCGCCGCACTCGTCTACGGAACCCTGCGCGACCGGCGGCTGCTCGCCCTGATCCTGGTGGGAGCCGTCCTGCTCCCGGTCGTCTCCCCCTCGGTAGCCAACCGCCTCCAGTACACCTTTAGCAGCAAGTACGTGGAAAGCTCGCAACGCGGTGGGCGCTTCGCCCGTTGGGAGGAGGCCCTTGAGCGCTTTTCCCACCAACCGGTGACAGGTGTCGGGCTGGGGCGCTTCGGCGGCGCCACGGCCGCCCGCTTCAACATCCCGGGAACTTTTTACGTCGACAACTACTACCTGAAGGTCGCCGTAGAAACGGGTCTCATCGGCGTGGGCACCTTCCTCTGGCTCCTTTTAAACGTCCTGCGGACGATTTCCGGAATCCTGAAGGAACTCGCCCGAGAACCGGGAAAATACACCCTCTCCTGCGGGATCGCCGCCGGGCTGCTGGGGGTGCTCGCCCACAACCTCGTAGAGAACATCTTCGAGGTCCCGATGATGCAGACGGCGTTCTGGGTGCTGCTGGGAATACTTGTCACACAAAAGCCGAACACTCACTCCTGAAGGTCGCCAGTCAAAGCTCATGCGGTGTCCTTCTCCTTCTTCAGGCAGGCCTTCCGGGATTCTGTAGTCAGGCTCCGGGCCGTCGTCCTACGCCGCCTCTTCAGTTCCCCGCGGCGGTGAGGCGCCTGCGAGTAGAAGACACTCAAGGTGAGGCTGGTGGTCTCCCATGCCTGCTGCCTCATCTTCACCAGCAGTTGGTCGAGGTGGTTGACGATCTCCTGGCGCTTTTCCCAGGTACTGACGATCGTTTGATACAACTTCTCGGGTTCGAGATCGGCGACTGTTCCGGCGACCGGCTGTCCCGTGAGCTCCAGGAAGCTCTCCACCTTCGGGTCGTAAGAAATCCCCACACACGGTGTGCGCATCACCGAGGCGATCACCAGGGAGTGCAGCCGCATCCCAACGACGAGGTCGAGTTTCCCCAGAAGGCTGAAGAGTTCTTTCACAGAAAGCCGGGAGCGCACCAGCAGGCACGGTTTTCGCATCATCGCCGCTACTTCCCGGCACGGCTGGAGGTCGAGGGGGAAGTGGAAGGGAACCAGCACGATCTCCCAGCCCTCATCCACAAGACGGTCGGCAACAGCAGCGACTACTCTCTTGAACTCCTGGTAGTCCTGCCAGTCGCGGATCACGATCCCCAGGCTCCGGCAATTCTGACCCTGGGGCATTTCTTCGTTTTCCCCTGTGTTTCCTCCGGGGTTTTCCCCGGCGGAGTTCTCACTTCCGGAACTTAATCCGTATTCCCTGCATTCCTGGCGCAGTTTTTCCAGAATGGCCACTCCGTCTTCGGATGAAAAGTGGGATGGGTTCAGGGCAAGCACGGGATCAGCGGTAACGACAACAGGGGGACGAGTCACCCCCATCTTCAGAAAATCCTCCCTTGAGGCTTCGTCCCTGACTGTGATCAGCTCCACCTTGTTGGAGATCACCCGGGTCAGCCAGCGGCCAATCCTCGTCCTCACAGGCCCCACTCCCTGGGCGTAGTAGATCACCGGCCTACCCAGGATCTTCGCCAGGAGCACGATACCCAGATAATAAAAAATGCTGCGCACCCCGGTAACGTCCTGAAGAAGACCCCCACCTCCGCTGAGGAGGAGGTCGGATCGCCAGATCGCCCAGAGAACAGAAAAGGGATTCCAGCGGTTGACCGCCTTGACACCATAGGTTTGGCGCGTTTCTCGGGGGCGGTGAGAAAACACGGTGATCTCCACCCCAGGCGCGAGTGTCTTCAGGGTGGAGACGAGTGCCAGAAGGATCGCCTCATCTCCAGGGTTGTTGAAACCGTAATAACCAGAAACAGCAATTCGCAGCACCTCGAAAAGCCCCCTTCCGCTCTGCCCCCTCGTTGAGAACCACGCTTGACATAAAGACTCTTTCTACACAGTCGCCCTAATTCCTGCACACTGGAATGGTAAAATTTTCTTAGATGTTTCGACAAAATACCACTGGATGCTATTTACTAAGGAGACCGTTGAAGAAGATGTCCAAAAGCTGCTCCAGGGTCTCACGGGAAGAAGCACTTCCCGGTTTTATCCTCTCCTGAAGGACCAAGGGCAACTGGGACACGGCAAGGAGACCTAAGAAAGCCTCGGCAGCAACCCGGGGATCAACAGGGCGGAACTCACCCTGAGTGACGCCATTCTCGATAACCCTTCTGATTACCGCAACCTTTTTTTCTTTGATCTGACGCCACCAGTCCCTCAGCCAGTAAAGGGGTCCCCGCTGGCCCTCGAAGATCAAGGCGGCCAGGCTTAAATGCTTTTCTACAAACCCAATGTGGATATGAGCAAACCTTGTCAGAATCTCCTGCGCGGATCCGGGTTCACCCAGCAACTGTGTCCTAATAGCCTGAAGATAGGCGTCCACCCCTTCTTGAAACATCTCCTTGAACAGTTGTTCCTTATTGGCAAAATACTCGTAAACAGTCCCTTTGCCAACACCGGCGCGGGTGGCGATCTCCTCAACAGTGGCTTCATAAAAACCCTTTTCGAAAAAGACGTCGACAGCAGCCTTCAGGATCCGCTCCCTCTTGTCCTTTTTCCTCACAATCCCAACATCCTTTCGGTCACCGCGGCCAGACCAGGCCACTCACACGTTTTTTTACCTTTTCGGCCAGGTCCTCAAGGATCGTGTAAACAACAGGAACCACGATTAGAGTTAGGAAGGTGGCCACAGTGAGACCACCAATGACGGCAACTGCCAGCGGCA
>LGFL01000086.1 GCA_001508855.1 Thermoanaerobacterales bacterium 50_218 | reverse complement strand
GCCAAGGTTTCTGTTTTCGACCACGGGTTGCTGTACGGGGACGGGGTCTTCGAGGGGATCAGGGCCTACAACGGGAGGGTCTTCCGCCTTCAGGAACACCTCGACCGCCTCTATGAGTCTGCCAAATCGATCATGCTAGACATTGGGATGTCTAAGGAGGAGATGCAGGAGGCTGTTCTCGAGACCCTGCGCCGCAACAACCTCAGGGATGCTTACATCAGACTGGTGGTGACTAGGGGGAAGGGGGATCTTGGTCTTGATCCCCGCAAGTGTTCGCAACCAACGATTTTTATCATTGCTGCCCAGATTCAGTTGTATCCCGAGGAAATGTACGAAAACGGGTTGGAAGTAGTGACTGTGCCCACCCGCAGGAACATCGTTGAGGGTGTCAATCCCCGAGTCAAGTCCTTGAATTATCTTAACAATGTCCTGGCCAAGATCGAGGCCAACCTCGCTGGGGTTCCTGAAGCGATCATGCTCAACAATGAGGGATATGTCTCAGAGTGCACTGGAGACAACATCTTTATTGTGAAAAAGAGGGAAGTAATTACTCCACCCTCTCACCTGGGGATTCTTGAGGGAGTGACCCGTAATGTTGTCCTCGAGCTTGCAGCCAAGCTGGGCTACCCTACCGCGGAGAGGGTCTTTACCAGGCATGACCTTTATGTTGCTGATGAATGTTTCCTGACTGGAACTGCTGCAGAAATCGTCCCTGTGGTAAAGGTTGATGGCCGCGTTATCGGCAGCGGGAAACCAGGAGAGATTACCAGGAATCTGATTAGCGAATTCCGCAATTTGACAAAGACGGATGGTCCCGAGATCTATCCTGAGGAAAAGTAGGGCAAAATTTCAGGAAAGGGTGAGTTGTTTGAACAGCGACAAAATAAAAAAAGGAATCGAAAAAGCTCCCCACCGCTCCTTACTGAAGGCTCTTGGGCTTACTGATTGGGAACTGGAACGCCCTCTCGTAGGGATCGTTAATTCCCAGAACGAGTACATCCCCGGTCATATCCACCTGGATGCGATTGCTGCTGCAGTGAAGGCTGGTGTCCGCGCCAATGGGGGAACACCCCTCGAGTTCAACACCATCGGGGTTTGTGATGGTATTGCCATGAACCACGAGGGGATGCGCTTTTCCCTGGCGAGCAGGGAGTTGATTGCCGATTCCATCGAGGTCATGGCAAGGGCACATGCTGTTGATGCCCTTGTTTTTATTCCCAATTGTGACAAGATAATCCCAGGGATGCTGATGGCTGCAGCCAGGCTCAACATTCCTTCAATTGTTGTCAGTGGTGGCCCGATGCTGGCAGGCCGCTTCCAGGGCAAGGATGTCAGCTTGAGCAATGTCTTCGAAGGGGTTGGTGCTTATAGTGCCGGAAAGATCACTCTTGATGAGCTTACCGAACTGGAGAACCAGGCCTGCCCGGGGTGCGGGTCTTGTGCCGGAATGTTTACCGCCAACACGATGAACTGTCTCACCGAGCCCCTGGGAATTGCCCTTCCCGGAAACGGGACGATCCCTGCAGTTCATGCTGCTCGCGTCCGGCTCGCTAAAGAGGCGGGCTGGCAGGTGATGGAGCTCTTGAAGAAGGATATCAGGCCAAGGGACATCATGACAAAGGATGCTTTTTGGAATGCTTTTGCTGTTGACATGGCCCTTGGTGGTTCCACCAATACAGTTCTCCACCTTCTTGCTGTCGCTCATGAAGCAGGGGTTGAAATTGACCTTGATTTTATTGAAGAGGTTAGCAGAAAAGTTCCTAATCTCTGCCGTCTCAGCCCTGCCAGTGGCTACCATATTCAAGACCTGGACGAAGCCGGGGGAATACCTGCAGTAATGGCGGAACTGCTTAAGTATGGATTGCTCCGGGGAGAGGCTTTAACGGTGACAGGAAAGACCCTTGCCTCGAACGTTGAGGGAAGGAAGATCAGGCGTCCCGAAGTGATTAGAACTGTTGATGATCCCTACAGCCCTACTGGAGGTCTGGCGATCCTCAGGGGGAACCTGGCACCTGAAGGTGCGGTTGTCAAGCTCTCCGCAGTGGCCCCGGAAATGCTTGTGCATACAGGCCCAGCAAGGGTTTTCGACTGTGAGGAAGATGCTGTTGCTGCCATTCTCGGGGGCAAAATCAAGCCCGGAGATGTGATCGTGATCAGGTATGAAGGTCCCAAAGGAGGACCGGGAATGCGGGAAATGCTGACACCGACGTCTGCTGTTGCCGGTATGGGTCTGGACAAGGATGTTGCTCTGATCACTGATGGTCGCTTTTCCGGAGCAACCAGAGGCGCATCCATTGGGCACATTTCTCCTGAGGCTGCTGAAGGCGGACCTTTAGCTCTTGTTGAGGAAGGAGACCAGATTGCCATCGACCTCCCCAACAGAAAATTAACCTTGCTGGTTGATGAACAAGAGCTGGCCAGGCGCAGGGAAAACTGGAAGCAGCCTGAGCCTAAGGTGAAAACAGGTTATCTTGCCCGTTATGCCCGGCTTGTTACTTCTGCCAGCAGAGGTGCTGTATTTTCTGACTGAATGGGCTTAAAAGGGGGTGAACGGAGTGAAGTTAACGGGCGCCGAGATCATTGTCAGGGCTCTCGAAGAAGAGGGTGTAGAGGTCGTTTTTGGGATTCCCGGTGGTGCAGTGATCCCTCTCTACGACAAGCTTTATGACTCTTCGATCAAGCACATCCTAGTGCGCCACGAACAGTGTGCTGCTCACGCTGCTGATGGCTACGCCAGGGCGACGGGAAGGCCTGGGGTCTGTATTGCCACCTCAGGCCCTGGGGCAACAAACTTGGTCACAGGAATTGCCAATGCTTACATGGATTCGATTCCCATTATTGCGATTACCGGGCAGGTTCCGGTGTCTAGCATCGGGAGGGACTCTTTTCAGGAGGCAGATATTACCGGGATCACCATGCCCATCGTCAAGCACAACTTTTTGGTCAAGGATGTGCGCCAGTTAGCTTCAACGATCAGGGCTGCTTTCTACATCGCTACAACTGGGAGGCCGGGACCTGTTCTCATCGATGTTCCCAAGGATGTCACCCTCGCTGAGACGGAATTCGAATATCCGCCGAAGGTTACCTTTCGAGGTTACCGCCTCCCAGAGAAGTTCGACTCCACCCAGGTTTATCAGGCAGCCAAAGTGATCGGGGAAGCGCGCCGCCCGGTCATTTACGCTGGTGGTGGGGTGATTACTTCAAACGCTTCTGAGGAGCTCCGGGAACTTGCGGAGAAAACCCGGATCCCGGTGACTACAACCCTGCTGGGGAAAGGGGCTTTTCCGGAGACACATCCTCTTTCTTTGGGAATGTTGGGGATGCACGGCACAAGGTATGCTAATTACGCCATATCCTACAGTGACCTGATCATCGCTGTCGGGGCGCGCTTCGATGACCGGGTTACGGGGAAGCTTGACGCTTTCGCTCCTCAAGCGAAGGTAATCCACATCGATATTGACCCTGCAGAGATTGGGAAAAACGTCCATGCCCATTACCCGATTGTCGGAGATGCCAAAGAGGTTCTCCGAGAGCTGATCTCGAGGGTGGAAGTCCCTGATACCAGGGAGTGGTTGTCCCAGATCGAGGAATGGAAGGCCGAATACCCCCTCACTTATGAACTGCGGGAGGGGGTCCTCAAACCCCAGTACATCATTGAGCAGATCTGGGAGCTGACAAAGGGGAAGGCAATCATCACCACCGAGGTCGGGCAGAATCAGATGTGGGCAGCCCAGTATTACAAAGCCCTTTACCCCCGCACCTTTATCTCATCAGGTGGTTTGGGGACGATGGGCTTCGGCTTTCCTGCCGCCATCGGGGCCCAGGTCGCCCGTCCGGAGGCAATCGTCATCGACATCGCCGGGGACGGGAGCTTCCTGATGACCTGCCAGGAACTGGCTACTGCTGTTCACTACAAGCTCCCCGTGAAGGTGGCCATCCTCAACAACCGCTACCTGGGGATGGTGCGCCAGTGGCAGGAGCTTTTCCACGAGAAGAGGTACTCG
>LGFL01000027.1 GCA_001508855.1 Thermoanaerobacterales bacterium 50_218 | reverse complement strand
GTTACTTACCCTGAAGCCACTTCTTGACTTCCTCTTTGCTGGGAATGCGCCCGAAGCACTTGACCTCATCATTAACAACAAGTCCCGGAGTCATCATGACGTCATAGTCCATGATCTCATTGAGATCTGTGACCTTGGAGATCTTTGCTTCAACTCCTAATTCTGAAACCACTTCCCTGACAAGATCTTCTAGTTTCTTGCACTTGGCACAACCCGTCCCTAGAATCTTTACTTCCATCTTTAATCCCTCCTCATATATATTACCATATTGTATTAAAAGAATCTACCATACAACCACCCTGTCAATGTCGCCATGATCACTACAAGAGCAACAAAAGTTAAGCCCTTTTTGGCACCAATAAACCTAATGATCACAATCATGTTAGGAAGGCTCAAAGCAGGACCTGCCAGAAGCAAGGCAAGAGCTGGCCCCTTGCCCATCCCGGCACCGAGCAACCCTTGCAAAATCGGGACCTCTGTAAGTGTGGCGAAGTACATCAGGGCACCTGAGAGTGCTGCCGTGAAATTTGCCAAAAGAGAATTGCCACCAACAACTTGAGAAATATAGCGGGCAGGAATAACCCCGGCATCGAGCCCAGGTCTTCCCATCAGAAACCCAGCAACCAGCACCCCGGCAAAAAGGAGTGGAATAATCTGCTTGGTGAAAAACCAAGTAGCCTCAACCCAGGATGTAAGCTCTTCTTTTTCGAACCAGCGCCAGAGCATAACCAAAAGCAGCACAAGCAGAATCGCCGTCACATACCACTTCACCTGGTAAACAGCAAACCAGAACCCGCTGGCTTCCGCTGGTTTTCCCCAGGCGGCAAAGATGAGGATCAGCACCAGAGTCAAAAAGTAAAGAAACGTTTGAAGCGAGCTCCGCTTCTCCTCAGGCATCTGGGCTACAAGCTTGCGCGCATTCTCCAGCCGCTCCTGCTCCTCTTTCCGGAAAATCAGAGCCATCAACAATCCAATCACGAGAGCAAAAATAACTGCTCCAACAGCACGGGCAACACCCAGTTCCCAGCCCAGCACCCTTGCCGTGAGCACAATCGCCAGGATGTTGATAGCAGGACCGGAGTAGAGGAAAGCAATCGCTGGCCCCAGCCCGGCACCACGCTTATAGATCCCTCCGAAAAGTGGGAGGACGGTGCAGGAGCAAACTGCCAGGATCGTTCCCGAAACCGAGCCAACAAGATAAGCAACCCACTGCCTCGCTCCTCCACCAAAATACTTTAAAACAGCCTGCTGGGATACAAAGTAGGAAATCGCTCCCGCAATAAACAGAGCAGGAACAAGGCAGAAGAGCACATGCTTTTGGGCGTATTCCTGAAGCATGTAAAAAGCTTCAAGAATCGCTTTGCTCACTCTAGGGCTTTGAAAAGGAACAAAGTAAGCAAACAGGAAAAGAATCACCAATAAAAGGAACTTGTCTCTTTCTTTCATGGATTAAGCACCTCCTGTCCTTTCAACCGATAAGTTCCTTGCTTCGAATGCCCTAATTCGTCTAGACAAGCGCCTCACCGTCCACTGTGAAATATCTGCGGCTCTTTTATTCCTCTATCCTTATAAGGGCATGATTATACCAATAAAAAACACCCAGCTCGAAACAGCCCTCTTGAGAAACTAAAACCATCCTCGATTAAATTTTATGCTAAAAAATACATCTCGTTGCCTCAAGCCAGGCATCAACTACTGTAAGTGTATAATACCTCGAAGGTCTGTGCAACAAAATACTAACACAACACGGTATTGTTGTCAATTATTCTTTTCTTCTATTCTTATTAAGGAATGACCTCTCGAAGATAAACTTGTGCTATAAATAATCAACCCCCTACCCAGTCTTTTCGAGACCAGGAGGGGGAATCATGTGCGGTCATATCCGCGCCGTCGATATCACAGACTGTTTTTATCCCGGTGGTTTCCAGCAATAACCGTGCCGAGCCTGAAATTCCTTAGTAAAAATAAAATGGTGTCGGAGGCGGGACTTGAACCCGCACGGTTGCCCACACGCCCCTCAAACGTGCGCGTCTGCCAATTCCGCCACTCCGACACTCGTTGGCTACCCACCTTTTTCGTCTTTCCGGTATTTATTATAAGGAGACCATCTGCTCTTGTCAACCTAATCCTGAAAACACCGCCGCTCCCATTACGAGATCTGTGCTAACACCCAGGGCAGCCGCTGCAACTGCCACGGGAACACCCACTGCTTCCTGTGCTTCCTCCACCTCGGGAACCACTCTTGAAAAACGTCAGCCCACTGAAGACCTGTTGCAAGTCTCTGCTCTGGCAGTTTTCACACTGCACTTTGTCGCGACCGGCGACTGTGGTAAAAACGCTGAACCTATTACCACAGTTCTTGCAAATAAACTCATATGTCGGCATGTGCCTTCACTCCTCTCCGGTTCTTTCACCATTGTAATACGTTTTCGAGGAAATCGCAACCTGATGCCCAAATTAGTGAATATTAAGACTTAGTTAGTTCACAATGCACAACATTCATAATCTCGATTGAAGATATAGCAAAATGGCGATAAAGAAGAAAACGTCACCAGAAGTTTTTGCTGATGTTCCGGAAATCTATCCTGCCCAGTAGATCTACATTTAGTCCAGTTACTTCCTCCCTGAGGACAAAGACTATCACCTTCTGGAAAAGAGGAACAACAACAGCGTCATCCAGGAGCAGTTCCTCAGCTTTTCTGTATATGTCCAACCTTTTAGAGGGGTCTTGCTCACAGCGTGCCTTCTGAAATAGCTGTTCAATAGCAGGCAATTCCTGCTTTGAGAAAAGGCAGTAGTAGTGAAGAAAATTCCCGGGTTCTGGGTAATCGGCATCCCATCCGGCCCTAAAAAACGCAAATCTTCCTTCCTGGAGACCGGCCCAAAACTTCTCCCAAGACAGTTCCTCAAGTTGAACGTCGATTCCGATTCCTCCAAGTTGCTCCTGAAGAAAGCGGGCAAGAGCCCCATGACCGGTACTCTTATTGTAGGCAAAGACCAGTGGAGGTAAATCAGTCCCATAAGGATGCCCTGCCTGGGCGAGATACTTCAGAGCCCTGGTTCGGTTTCCCTTAACTTCGTCTCCTGAAGTTTGGTCTTCTGTGAAAAGCTCTGGAGGGAAAAACCGCGTCAGTGCTCTTCCTCCCTCTCCCAGGAGTTTTTCTGTCAGGAAGCCTCGGTCAATCGCAGCAGCTACAGCGTTTCGCAAAACTGCATCACTTCCAAAAGGAGTTCTGTCGATCCTGAATCCCAGAAAGAAGGTGCTGAGAATGGGCTTTTTAATCATCTTCAAACCATTAATTTCCTGGAACCTCTGGGCCTCGCGGGCAGAAACTCCGGCGACAACATCGAGTTCTCCTGCTCTCAATAAATGCTCTATTGTTTGGCATTCTGCTACTCGCAGAAAATGAATTCTCCGGAAAGATGATCGCTTTCCGTAATAACGCCAGTTTTGGGAAAGGACAACCCTGTCGTCCTCCCAACTGCGCACCAGGAAAGGTCCGGTCCCCACGATTGGGGTTCCCTTTTTCCCGTAGGCGGTTCCCCACTTTTTTACCACCCGAGCATTGACAATCGCAAGCGCGGGACTGCTTACAAGAGCGGGAAAAGTGAAATCAGGTTCTTTCAAAACCACCTGAAGGACCCTCGGGTTAATCACCTTGATCCCCTCAACTTCACTGGCAGTTCCCTGCAACTTCTCGTCTGATCCCAAGACGTTTTCGAGCAGATAGCTGTAATCACTCTTTCCGGGTTCGAGAAGCCTTTCCCAACTGAACTTCACATCATCTGCAGTCAGATAGTCACCATTGTGGAACCTGACTCCCTGGCGAAGGAAAAAGGTATACACTCTTCCTTCCTGATTCACTACCCACTTTTCCGCCAGACAGCCGTGGGCTTCCTGTTGATCGGGATCAAACTCTAGGAGAGTCTCATAAATATTACCGGAGATCAGCTTTTCTTCGTAACAGGAAAGCTGGGCAGGATCGAGCCCAACCGGCATCTCAGCAATCTGGACCGATAGTGCCGGAGGGTTTCCCAGCCTGAGGCTGACGAAAACCAAGATAAGAACCAAAGAAACGAGCAGAGAAACACCTGCCCAAAATCGAGGGTCCCTTTTCATTAAAAAACCCCCTCCATAAATTCCAGGACTTGGTTTAATTTATGAAGGGGGTTGTGTTTATATTCTTCTCTAATTTCACTTTACTTCATCTTGACGAGGCGCGGATTGTTGGTTTCACCAGGAATCCTTCCCCTTTTCGTCCAGGGCTTCCCATTGACTTCTTTAAGATCAAGGGTCATGTCGATTGGAGGAGCACCAGAAATGTAACTGCCGACTCCAAAGGCATCTGCCCCTGCTTCTGCCAGGGTGCGGATTCTCTCAGGTGTCAGACCTCCGGAAACAAAAATCCGAACTTGATGAAAACCTTCCTGGTCGAGGCGTGCCCGCACTTCTTTGACCAACTCAGGAGTTACTCCACCGCGTTCCCCGGGTGTGTCCAACCTCACCCCACTGAGGTGTTCACCCAATGCCCTCGCCACTCGGAGAGATTCTTCTGCTTCATCCTTATAAGTGTCCACCAGAACGATTCGGGGAGCATCGGGGGGCATAACTCTGTGGTAAGCGAGGGCAGCCTCTACTGTGTCTCCGACAATCAGAATCATCGCATGGGGCATCGTTCCCAACGGTTCCCTGCCAGCAAGCTTAGCAGCAAGAATGCAACTCGCACCATCACATCCCCCCACGAGAGCCGCCCTTTCCATAACCGGGGCGACGGCAGGGTGGACGTGACGGGCGCCAAAACACAAAACCTGTTTGCCTCTAGCAGCCTCTTTGGCCTCTCTCGCTGCAGTTGCCCATCCGGAAGAACTAGCAAGGAAACCAAGAATCGCCGTTTCGTAGAGGCCAAACTCCCGGTAAGGACCCCTGATCCGCATTACTACCTCTCTGGAACTCATAGGACTGCCTTCTGGAAGTGCCCAGACCTCTACCTGTTTATCCTCCAAAAGCTGAAGCACCTCTTCGAGACCCGCAAATACGCCAGCGCTTCGGCAAAAAATTTCCGCCATTACTGGGGTATCGAGCAGACCGAGGTGGGATAAAATCTCATAAGTGCGGACGAAATAGATATCAGTTGTTGCCCCTTGGATGATTTCCTCAGGAGTTGCTGAATAAAACTTGCGCTGAGGATCTTTTTTGATTTTGGCAACTTTTTCAAGTGAATCTACAAGATACGTCTCCATTCCCGAAACCCCTTTCTCGCTTTTCAAAGTAATTTCGCCAAAATCTGTTCAAGTCCTCTTCTTCACATCTCATTCATACAAATACCTGTATATTTTGTGGTTCCTGAGCACACTCCTGACAAAGAACTGGGTTTCCCGAAAAGGAATTTTGTGGAGGTCAGCAGCAGTGCCTTCCCACTGATCCGACAAGAGCCACTTGTGAACATTCCCACGCCCAGCATTGTAGGCAGCGAGCGCGACCACAAGGTTTCCATCAAACTCTTCCAGCAAGTGAGCAAGATACCAGCACCCAATCTGAAGATTCAATTGAGAGTTGTAGAGAAGGCTAGGGTGAAACTCTGAGAGCCCCATTTCTTTGGCTACCCAGGAAGCGGTCTCAGGCATCACCTGCATCAAACCGAGAGCACCAACTCGGGATCGAGCACAGGGATTAAAACCGCTCTCCACCCGGACAATTGCAGCCACAAGATAAGGGTCGAGCTGAAACCCTTCAGCAGCAACAGTGATTTCCTGACGGTAAGGCCAAGGATAAAAAATTTTCCAGAACCACTTGGCCTGTGCAAGGTAAATACTGAGAATCACCAGAAAAAGAGCAACTAAAAGAAAGCAGCGCAACCGCACCAGGTTGATGAACATTAAACCAACTCCATCTCAGGTCATGATCCTGTTCTAGATCATACTGAAAACCAGCAAGATCATTCCAAAAATATAAATATGGCTGCAGAAATTCATGTCCAACATCTTCAGTAATCCTTGGAAACAGCAATCACCTCGTTCCAGATCTCCATTATCTGCCTCACAGTCTCTT
The DNA here is from genome assembly GCA_001508855.1 of Thermoanaerobacterales bacterium 50_218. GTDB lineage: Bacteria > Bacillota > DSM-12270 > Thermacetogeniales > Thermacetogeniaceae > 50-218. The sequence continues at coordinate 14,057 of LGFL01000027.1, read as the reverse complement.
CAGGTGTTCCCCGATTATCGATCACCCGGTGAGCACGCCTTGCTTTTTCTTCGAGGGGCATCTGTGAACTGATCCTCTGCAAAGCCTCTTCCTCGCTCAGACCGTCCCTTTCCATAAGGCGCTCCACTTGCGTAGCAGCATCCACGTAAACCACCCAGACCTCGTCGACGAGTTCGTCCAACCCAACTTCAAACAAAAGGGGAATATCAAGCACCACTATCTTGTGCTCACCAGAACGATAGCAGTTCTCCAAAAGCCTTTTGATCTCACGAATGATATAGGGATGAGTGATCTCGTTAAGTTTTTTCAGTTTCTCCTGATCCGAAAAAACCAGCCTTCCTAGCTTTTTCCGGTCAAGTGAGCCGTCGGGATTGAGAACAGTCCGTCCGAATTCCCGGATAATAGAAGCCCAGGCCGGCTTCCCGGGTTGTACCACTTCCCGCGCTACCTGATCAGCGTCAATGACCACGGCACCCAGTTCCCTGAGTTTTCTGCTGACAAAGCTCTTGCCACTGGCGATCCCACCAGTAAGCCCAATAACCAGCACCGAAACCGTTCCTCCCACAACAGACTCTTCTAGGTCCAGCTATCTAAACAAGGCTTACTACCGACAAACATCTGTTGCTACTGACGACAGTTTAATTTCTGCACCTTCCAGTGTTCGATGCCTGGTTTACTTCTGCGTTCTTCCCAAATGGGAGCAACAATTGGTGGTCCATTTTCATCCTCTGGTGGTGTTACCGGAGGCGACATGGGGGTCTATTGAATAATTTTATAGAGCCCCAAAAGACAAAGAACGAAGCTGGTAAGAAAAGTGCTTTTCTTGCGGAACACAAAAAAGGGGGTAATTCCTCCCAGTCCCAGGCCAAGCAGCAAAAAGAACTGCTGAAAAATGCCAACAGCAAGAATCGTTAGTAAAGGATCGAAATCTACAAGTGCAGCCCCAAAACCGGCAACCAAAGCATCAACAGAGAGGGCGATCCCGAGAAAGAGGGATTCCCGAACACTGATCGTTCCCGATGTATCAAGGTCGGCCCACGTGGGATCTTCGAGGATCTGAGAAATGATCGCTGTTCTCTGCAGTTGCTCATCGTCTTGGAAACTCCTCACCCGTTCCTTTCTATCCCGAAGACACCACCATACACCCAGGCCACAGAGGAAGATTCCTCCAAATTTCTTCGCCCAGAAACCGAGAAGATAACACTCAAATAATTGGCCAAAGACCACTGAAAAACTAACAGTCACCATTGAAGCCACCAGGAAAACCACGTGCGACCAAAAGGGAATTCTGATCTGACGTAGCCTGTAGAGAATACCTGCGCTGAAAGCGTCGAAGCTCACAGCACAGGCGAAAAAAAGCAGTTCACTAAAACCCATCCTCCTTCACCCCCACTCCTACAGCCTATTAAGTGGTGGTGAAGGAGGTGCTTGTCAGGCTTTACTTTTGACAGTGGGGACAGTAGTAAGTGCTTCTACCGCCAAGCTTAATTCTCTGGATCCTGGTTCCGCAGCGGGGACACAAGTGATCCTCTTTCCCGTGAACCATCAACAGCATCTGGAAGCTCCCCCGTTCTCCATTACCATTTACATAATCCCGCAAGCTCGTCCCCCGATATTCGATCGCCCGGTGTAAAATCTCCCGCATAGCCTGATACAATCGTCCAACTTCCCGAGGAGTCAAGGTGCTGACATTCCTTTCCGGATGGATACGTGCCTCCCAAAGAATCTCATCAGCGTAGATGTTACCGATTCCAGCAATAAAGGTCTGATCGAGCAAAAGCCTTTTGACTTGCCCTTTTCTCCCTTTGATGAGCTTTCTGAAAGCATCCCTCGTAAGCGAGGGATCGAGGGCATCTGGGCCAAGGAGTGCCAGAGGTTGCCGTGCCTCCAGAGAAGCAGCAGGGAGCAAGTGCATCGTCCCGAACTTACGGGTATCCCGAAAGCGAAGTTCCCACCCATTGTCGAGGTAAAAAATCACGTGGGTGTGGGTTTCAACAGGTGTATCCTGAGGCACGCAGAGGAGTTGTCCCGTCATCCGCAAGTGAATAACGAGAACCAATTCTGCATCCAGATCGATGAGCACGTGCTTCCCCCAACGTCTCAAACGCTGAACAAGCCTGCCTTCGAGCTGCTTTCGAAAACAGCAAGGATCTGGTTCTCTGATGACCTTTTCCAGAAAAACTTCGACCCTTTCGATCCTCTTCCCTGAAACCCTTGGCCTCAGGGTGCGGATTATTGTCTCTACTTCAGGCAACTCAGGCATCTATTCCTCCACCTCGACCATGTCATACCAGTTTGGTCCCACCTTGATGTCGACCTCCAAAGGAACAGACAACTCAACAGCATTCTCCATACCTTCCCTGACAAGAGGCACAAGAACAGGGATCTCCTCTGAAGGTGCTTCAAAAACGAGTTCATCGTGAACCTGAAGGATCATCCTCGCTCTAAGCCCTTTTTCCTTGATAGCACTATTGACCTTAAGCATGGCAAGTTTAATGATGTCAGCAGCACTGCCTTGAATCGGGGTATTGATAGCAGTCCGTTCTCCAAACGCTCGGACTGTTCTGTTGCTGCTGAAGAGGTCAGGCAAATAGCGGCGCCTTTTCAGGAGTGTGGTGACATATCCCTGCTCCCGAGCCTTGTTGATCGTTTCCTGAATGAACTTCTTCACTCCTGGGTGCTTGAGAAAATAATTTTCGATGTAGGCAGCAGCTTCCTCGCGGCTTACACCAATGTCTCTTGAAAGGCCAAAGTCGGTGATTCCGTAGACGATACCAAAGTTAACTCCTTTTGCCCTTCTTCTAAGTTCAGGGGTCACCTCGTCAGGGGGAACCCCAAAAATCTCGGAAGCGGTTCTTGCGTGAATATCTTCGCCTTTCCGAAACGCCTCGATCAACCCTTGATCCTGGGAAAAATGAGCAAGAATCCGTAACTCGATCTGGGAATAGTCGGCAGAAAGCATCATCCAGCCTGGCACAGAGGGGATAAAAGCACGCCTGATCTTTCTCCCGGCTTCCATCCTGATAGGGATATTCTGGAGATTGGGTTCTGTACTGCTCAACCTCCCGGTAGCGGTAATCGTCTGGTTGAATGTGGTATGTACCTTCCCTGTTTCCCGGTCGATCAGCCCCCTCAAACCATCAATGTAAGTTGACTTTAATTTCATCAATTGTCGGTACTCAAGGATCTTTGCGGCAATTTCGTGGTAAGCGGCCAACTCTTCAAGAACCGAGGCATCTGTGCTGTACCCGGTTTTCGTCTTCTTGATCACTGGAAGCTTGAGTTTTTCAAAAAGAATAGTCCCCAACTGCTTGGGAGAATTGATGTTGAAAGGCTCTCCAGCGAGGTGGTAAATTTCCTCTGTGAGTTCTTGAAGCTGCACCTCCAACTCGCGGGACATTTCCTCTAATTGGTCGACATCAAGCTTTACGCCGTTTAATTCCATTTCTGCAAGGACGGCAGATAAGGGGAGTTCCAGATCAAAAAAAAGTGAGGACAGTTCACAGTTCTCTAGTTCTTGTAGGAGCACCGGCCAAACTGATAATATGGCAGCAGCCCGGCATCCAGCAACTGTCCGGTCGTGAGTAGAAAATGCGACGACCTTGTTCAAGTACTTGAGGTGCACCTCTTCGAGGGTCGGACTCGAAGAAGCAGGGTTGAGAAGATAAGCCGCAAGCATTGTGTCACCTGTAACACCTTCCAAGCAGATATCGCGGTGGGCAAGCATCACCATTTCTGCCTTCGCATCATGGCACCACTTCTCAATTTTAGGGTCAGTAAAAAGCTCACTGAGGCAAGAGAGCACCTTGTTTTGAAGTTCGACATCTTGAGGAAATGCAATGGTAACCCCCCTGTTTTCCTCCCAGGCCAATCCCATCCGGCTTAATGGAGCCTTATGAGGGGGATGGGAGTCACGCTCAAAGCAAAAAGCAAATCTTCCAGCCTCCTTGATCTTCTCGACGACCGCGGGGATTTCTTCGATACTCACCATAGGTGCTTGGAGAGACTCTTCTTCAGAAGTAACACTTCCCAGGCTTTCCGGTAACTCTTCCTGGAGGTTTTTCAAAAGAGACTTGAATTCCAACTCCTGAAAAATGCCCACAAGCTCTTGATAATCGGGCTCCTCCACTTTCAAGCTGGAAAAATCAACAGAAATCGGCACCTTTGTGTCGATCGTAGCCAGCCTCTTGCTCAGGAGTGCTTGCTCACCGTACTCCTCAAGAAGGTTACGCACCTTTTTGGGCAGCTTCTCCAAATTAGCAAGGCATTCTTCAAGAGTCCCAAACTGTTTGAGCAGCTTGACAGCAGTCTTCTCACCAATCCCAGGAACACCAGGGATGTTGTCACTGGGATCTCCAACAAGACCTTTAAAATCTGGAATCTGCGATGGTTCAATACCATACTTCTTCTTCACCAGTTCCGGCGAATACCGCTCAAGCTCACTGATACCTTTCCTGGTGATCAGGGCATGGACGTTTTCGGTAACCAGTTGCAGCATATCCCTGTCACCTGTAACAATCATTGTCTCAATTCCCTGTTCTGCAGCAGCCCTGGCAACGGTTCCGATGATATCGTCAGCTTCGTATCCCTCAACCTCAAGAACGGGGATCCTCAATGCTGCCAGGATTTTCTTGATCAAGGGGAACTGGGGACGCAGTTCTGGAGGTGTAGCAATCCGGTGAGCCTTGTATTTCTCGTAGTCGTGATGGCGGAAAGTTATCTTCCCGGCATCAAAAGCAACAGCCAGGTAATCAGGGTTTTCCTGTCTAACCACTTTTTGAAGCATATTGGTAAAACCGTAAACAGCATTGGTAAATTGTCCTGTTGTTGTTGACAACAAGGGAAGGGCATAAAAAGCTCTGTGCGCCAGGCTGTTTCCGTCGAGGATAACGAGTTTTTTCACCTGCGGGAACTCCCCCTTTTCACATCCTTAACCAAAACCTCGAAACAAAGTGGCAACCGAGACTCGCCACTCCAGTGCAAGTTCTATTATAACAAAAAAACAAAGACAGCTGACCAAAACAAAAAATGACTTCATCCCCGATTTGGCTGAAACCATGAGCAGGATGAAGCCATTAACCAACCGATAGCCCAAAACCTCAGCTAATCAAGATTTTCATCGTAACTGTCCAAGATCTGCAGCAACTCTTCCTCTCCTGAAAGGTCGAGACAACCCTTTTCTACCTGATTTCGTAGTTCCTCAGGTAGGCTGGAAACCCTGATTTTGGTCACCCGGAGCACCCCTCCATCAACACCTGCAGGCCCCCTGATTATTGCCACGAACCCGCCTTTTTCTCCCAGGTGAGTTTTGCGGGAGCAGTCTTCGCAAAGGCCTTCTTCCACTCTGCTGAAAACTAATATCTCGTCCGAAAGCTCCATCTTCCAACCCTGACTGCTGGGATAAAGTTTCTGCAGGCGCGCCGGGGTCACCTCTTCCATTTCCGCAAGGTCAACCTCATTTTCTACCTGGTGGCCACAGGTTTCATACACGACCTTTGTGAAAATCTTTACCCCGCGGGGCAGAGGCCGCTGGAGAGCAGCACGCTGTTGCACAACATAGAGGCTCCCTACAGCAACCAGAAAAGCGAAGGTGGAGATCAAAAAACGGCTTTCCTTTCTGAACATCGAGATAACCTCTTTTCAGCTTATTCTAATAATAAATATTTCCAACCTCCCCGAATTTATGCATCTCCTCAGCTAATCTTTTCCATAAGTTCTTCTGGAATATCGAAGTTTGCGTACACGTGCTGGACATCATCGTGATCCTCGAGAGCATCCATGAGCTTGAGCACCTTCTCGGCTGTTTCCCGATCTGTAAGCGAAACCGTGGTGTTGGGCAACATCGTTACTTCGGCAACAGAGAACTTCACTCCCTGGTTCTCGAGGAAATCCTTGACCCTCTCCAGGTCCTGGGGAGCAGTGATTACCTCAATCGACTTTCCTTCTTCTTTGATGTCCTCGGCACCTGCCTCAATCAGCGACAACATCAATTCCTCAACATCGACAGAGAGGTTCTCTTTGGGGATCACGATGAAACCCTTCATCTCAAACATCCAGGCGACACAACCACTCTCACCCAGGTTGCCTCCGTGCCGGGAAAAAATGTGGCGGATCTCAGCAGCAGTTCTGTTCCGGTTATCTGTCAGGGCCTTGAGGTAAATGGCAACTCCTCCCGGTGCATACCCTTCATAAGCGACTTCTTCGAGTTCCTCTCCTTCCAGCCCTCCCGTTGCCCTCATGATCGCTCTGTTGATGTTCTCCATCGGCATGTTTGCTTCCCGCGCTCGCATAATCGCCAGCTTGAGAGCGGGATTGGTATTCGGGTCACCACCACCCTGCCGAGCTGCGACAATGATCGCTCTTCCCAGTTTGGTGAAAAGCTTGCCTCTCTGGGCATCAACCTTCGCCTTCCGGTGCTTGATATTCGCCCACTTAGAATGACCTGCCATACTCTCACCCCTCTTCACCAAAAACTGGAATAGGTGGAGTTTTTCTCTTGTGTTCGCTGTTTCTGTGCATTCTTTCGATTTTTGCTTTTACCTCTGGAGGAGCCTTCCCGTAGAGAATGTAATCATCGAGAACCTGATAAGAAAATCCCAACTCACCCTCATCTGTCTGATTCTGCCAAAGTCCAGCGCTAGGTGGTTTTTCGATGATCTTCTCGGGAACCCCTAGGTAGCGGGCAAGTGACCTCACTTGACCCTTGACGAGGTTGCCCAGGGGTAAAAGGTCAACCCCACCATCACCGTATTTGGTGAAGTATCCGACCGTCAGCTCGCTCCTGTTTCCAGTTCCCACCACGAGGTAGTTGTTGATGTTAGCGTAATAATAGAGGACAGTCATCCGCAGGCGCGGCTTGAGGTTCGCCAGAGCCATTCGATAAGTTGGGTTAACTGCATTCTCACGAGACACTCCAAGGGCTTTCAAAAGCTGATCATAAACCCCATCAAGAGAAATCACTTTGTAATCCAGACCAAAAGAGTTGACAACAAGTTGAGCATCATGAAGATCCTGCTCACTGCTGTAACAGGGAAGGATCAAGGCAAGGGTGGATTCAGGAAAAGCCCTCTTGCAAAGGGCAGCCACAACTGCCGAGTCAAGCCCGCCGCTTAACCCGAAAACTACACCTTTGGCACCAGCCTCGAAAACCTTTTGTCGAATCCAGGCCACCAGGTCCCTGGATACCTCTTCTTCATGAAAATTTCCTCGCATTAAACTTGCACCTCACGAAAATTCTAGCAAAAATCAGCAGTGGCCGCAATCAGGTCTACTCTAATGGAACCAGTTCCACATTCCCCATAGCCCCTAAAGTGTCACCGTGGATCAGAACAACTCCCTCAATACCTCTGACCCCACAGCCAAATCTTAAGGTTTCAGGTATGTCTTCTGGAGAGTGGACCCTGTTTCCTGCTGCCGTTGCCACGGCATCGGCAAGTGCAGCCATTTTACTGACAACCACAGCAGCATCAGCACTTCCAAAGCTCAGAGACGGCCCCACAGTTCCCGAGGAAGTGCAAATTCCCCAATAAGGATTGCTAGCATCCAGTTTGACCCCTATCTTTTCCGAAAAACGAGAGGTGCCTGCAAAGATCCCCACAACCCGCGGCTTATCGGTTTTCATAAAGATGTCCCCACCGTTCTCCACGATTACCTCACTGACAAACCGAAGCAAACCGCGTCCCACCAGTTCAGCAACAGCCCCAGCAACAGCAGCCATTGGCCCAACACCGGCACGACTTGCTGCTCCAGCCATCATTCGGACGATGCGGGGAGCGTTCACAGGGACTTTTAAAGGTCTCAGGCTTTCTCCGAAAGACGGGTGGACATCTAGATACACTTCAAGCTCTCTCCGGAATCTATGGAGCAGAGATAAAGCAATCTCCCGCAATTCGGGTTGAAAGCTTTTTTCATCCACACTAATAAACAGGTCTGACTCTTTCAAGCGGATCTGAAAAGAAACCAACCCCTCTCCACGCATCTGCTTCCGATAGGTCCTCTGATGATACCTCATCCTGACCACCATCAAAAACGCACTTCCACTGCCCTGGCAACACAAACATCAAGGCAACTCTCACATACAATGCACTTGGAGCCGTCAAAGTGAACTTCCATTTCCGGTCGCGTCAGGTAAAGGGCACCAGTCGGACAGAATGTTGTGCACGCCCCACACTGGAGGCAGCGTTCCCTGTTCCAGTGAATGGTGCCGCTCAGAGGTTCGATCTCCACCCCTACACTCCTCAGGTAATCCAGGCCCCGGTTGTAATTTTCGGAATCACCACTGATCTCCAAGACGACGAAGCCTTCTTTGTGTGGGTTGATGTCAGCCTTAAGAATGTTGATGATCAAGTCATAATCCTTTACCAATCGGTAGATGATTGGCTGCTCGACCAGTGGTGGAGAAAAGCGCAAAACTATCCTGTTGACAACCAATTCCAATACCTCCTTCAGTCATTATTCTTCCGTTCCTTGAGGCTCTTCAACTTGATTCCCGACTCAACTCCTGGCAGCAGCTGCACTGGTTCAGTGAGAAGGAACTTCCCGCTTCGGATCCATTCTTTCAAAATCTGAGCGATCTGGCGTGCTTTGTAATAACTTGAGCGGGGAGTTGTCGGTACCTCTTTTCCATTGACCGTAATTTTGCCTGACTTCAACTGGGCGTAATTCACATGCCCAAGTACCTCTCCTGTGTTGTTGGGATAAGCGTTACTGTAATCAACAACAGGAGCGTAAATGTCCTCATCCCTGACAGTAGTGTAGAGGAGGATCTCCTCATTCAAGATCGGAATAGGAACACCGATCCCTACAGCAAGGCTTACACCGTAGCCGATATTACTCGTGCCCCGCAACCACTCTGGACTCATCTGCTTGAGGTCTCCAATTACCGCCAGGGTTCCTGCCCCCTCCATCGGCACACCTTTCGGGGTCCTGGGAACACAGGGATTATGCTGTGTTCCGTGCCAGACAACATAACCAATTCCTCCTCCCAGGAAAATCCTCGTCCCGATGCCAATTGTTTTGTAATAGGGGTCGTTAAACAAAGGACTCAATTGGCCAGAGGTGGAGTAGCTGGCATTACCCAGGTTTGGCTTCAACACTCCCATATAGGTGTAGATGGTGCGGTTGGAAAGGTTGACAGCAACGTTATAGTTCTGATAAGCATTGCGGGGGTTGAACAAGATCGCTTCATTTATGTCTGCAAGGGTAATCCAGGTTTCGATGTGGCGCCTGGGATAGCAGTCAGTACCATAAGCTGTTGCTTCCAGCTTCACCGCTCTTCCGGCAACGAGGTCCTCGATGACATGACCGCCACCGTAAAGGAACCTGCCAGGATAAACCCTATTCTCAGGATCACTCTCAGGTAACTCAGTAGCACCCAGGTAGGCATCTACGGCAGCAATGCCACCATAGGCAGGAACTCCGTTGAGGTAAATCTTCTTCATTTTCATTCTCGGGGTCGGGTGACCGAAATTCAGGAAAACACCACTCGAGCACATTGAGCCAAAGGTCCCCGTTGTCACCACATCGACTTCCTGAACCGCTTTCTTTACTCCTTTTTCCTTGACAAAATCAATAATCTCTTCTGCAGTGACAACTACAGCCTCACCTTTTTTGATCCTGGCATTAATTTCCTCGTAGGTCTTCTCCACCGCCAAGTTTCGGCACCTCCGTTCCGCCTGATTATAAAAACAAAAAACAAACCTCTTCTGAGAAGAAGAGGTTTTTCGCAGTTTCGTGCGCAAAGCCTCCTCTTATCTCCCAGAATGTAACATTCTGCAGGAATTGGCACCGCCGCCCATTCTGGGCCGGTTGCCGGGTTTCATTGGGCCCGTCCCTCCACCACTCTCGATAAGAGAATGCTTGCCCTTATTCAGTTATCTCCGGTCACCAATGCTAACCTATCACAACCAGCATCTGCTGTCAAGGGAACTGGGGTCAGCTTTTCGCGTTAGATCCAGCCTGCTGCTCCTTCAGTGCTTCTTCCACCTCTTCAGTGGCTTCTGTTGAAGACCTCCGGAACTCCCTGATCGCCTTCCCTATCGACTTACCGACCTCGGGTAACTTGCCGGGACCAAAGATGATCAAAACAATGGCCAAAATAGCGATCAATTCCCACGGTCCTAAATTATGCAAAAACCCAAACACCGAATTCACCTCCTCGTTGGGAACTACTCCTCGATTTTCTCCAGAATGATCTTGTGATCAACAAGAGCAAGTTCCTTGATGCGTGCCGCTAAAATCAATTGGCGACCGAAAATATCCTGTAGCAAGAGCCCCTGTTCGTGAGGAAGCACGCGATCAACCTTTTCAAAAACCAGTTCCTCCTGACCATCTTTTAAGAGATAGGCATCAGCCTCACACATCTTGCTTCCCCTCCTCCAAAAAAGACTTAAGATGTTCGATCAAGCGATCAATGTAGTGGGGCAGTGGTTCCCGCTGAACTCCAATCACCTCAACCCTATTCCTTCCGATCGGCAACAAAACTTTCTGAGCCTTGCTCGAACCAATAGCAGTAACCATCTTTGGGGTCACTTCCCCAAGCATCGAATTGGCCACAAGGATGGAAAGAGATCCAACAATCACATCAACGTCAGGCACTGTATGGACGATCGCATTCTCACCGGTTGCCCCTTCATTTGCTCCAGCCTTTAGCATCAGGGAAGTGGCAGCACTGTTTGTCCCGAGGGCAATGATCTCGATCTTTTCACCAAACTCTCGCCTCAGGCGTTCGGTTATGTGTTTCCCAATGCCACCTCCCTGACCGTCAACAACTGCGATCCTCATTACCGGCCTCCTCATCAGACGATTTTAACACCGAGGACTTTCTCCATTTGCTGTAAAGCAAAGCTGTGGGCATTTTCGTCAAATGAGGCAACTCCATCTTTAAAGACAGTAACCTGATAGTTGCGCATTCTGGCATCTGCAGCAGTGTACAAAACACAAATGTTCGTGCAGACCCCTACTAGCATCAGTTCCTCTGCTCCTAGTTCACGCAAAGAAAGGTCGAGGTCAGTCCCGTAGAACCCACTGAAGCGGCGCTTGGGAATTACAAGTTCCCCCTGGCGGGGAGCCAGTTCTTCGCAGACCCTGGCACCATCAGAGCCCTCAATGCAATGAGGAGGAAACATCGCAAACTCCTTGTCATCGGGTCTGTGCCGATCGCAGATGTAAATCACTGGCCACCCCTGTTGGCGAGCTTCCTCTAGTTTAGCAGCAATGAATGGGATGATCTGGCGCCCCTTTTCCCCTACATAAAGTGCACCATCTTCTCTGACAAAATCATTCAGCATGTCAATGATCAGGAAAGCCCTTTGCCCCATGATTTTCCCCCTCAAAATTCATCCTTATTATAAAACACTTAAACACGACTTTAAAAATTCCTGCTTTTTATCTGATCAAGCATCAAGCCTTTCCAGCCCAAGATCCTCAACATAGCAGCGCAGGACTTCCGCTACTCCCCAGGCCTGGGCAAAGCAGCCTCGAGGGGTAAAAGGAGGTTCTCCATCAAAGATCTCAGAGATGGTTCCCACCCCGTGGTCACGGAGGTGGTCTTTGAAAGGTGCTAGGAAGATTTTGGCTATCTGGAGGCTCTCGCGAGAGTAATCATTTACTTTCAAATAAGCAGTAATAAAGTGGCCGATTAACCAACTCCAGACTGTTCCCTGGTGATAAACAGCATCTCTCTCCAGTTGGTTGCCCCCGTAACGACCCCTGAATTCAGGATCATCAGGAGAAAGGCTGCGGAGCCCGTAGATTGCATACAGTTTCTCCCAGACCCGCTCGACTACACAACGAGCTTCCTCCCGATTCAAAGGGCTGAAGGGCAGACTGACAGCAAAGATCTGGTTCGGCCGAATGCGCGGGTCCTTAATTCCCTCATTGACAACGTCGTATAAGCAGGAGTCAACTTCATTCCAGAAACACGTCCGAAAGTTCTTCTCTACCCTGGCTGCAAGCTCACTGTAGTTGTCAGCTTCCCCAAAGATAGTTGCCAGTTGGGCCATCAAACAAAGGGCATTGTACCAGAGTGCATTCACTTCAACTGCTTTCCCTTCCCTCGGAGTGACCACCCAGTCTCCCACTTTAGCGTCCATCCAGGTCAGTTGCACCCCGGGAGATCCAGCTGTAATCAAACCATCGTCATCCATCCTGATCCCGAACCTGGTTCCAGACTGGTAACAGGCAATGATTTCTTTGAGAACAGGAAAAATTTGCTCTCTGATAAAACCATAATCTGCAGTATAGGCAAGAAACTTCTGAACTGCAAAAAAGAACCACAGAGGAGCGTCAACAGTATTGTAGAGGGGCTCTCCACCGTGATCTGGGAAAACATTGGGGATCAACCCATCCCTGACATAGGAAGCGAAAGTAAGAAGGATCTCCCTAGCCTCCTGAAACCGCTTTGTGCACAGGAGTAGTCCAGGCAAGGCAATCATGGCATCACGTCCCCAATCACTGAACCAGGGGTATCCGGCAATGATCGTTTTTTTTCCTGTCGACTGCCGGTAAACGATAAAATCATCAGCAGCGAGGACGAGTTGTCTGGCAAATTCATCTTGATAACCTGCCTGCTCTAAAAGTCGCTCGAGCCGTGCTCTCTCCTTTGCTTCTAGGGTAGAGTAATTAAATGGAAAAACCTCCTCTGTTGAAAGGACGATGAAAAACTCGTCAGAAGCATCCCCCCGAAAGGTGAAACAACCAGGAATAAAGTGATCCTCGTAACAGGAAAGACCACGATATTCTTCAACAGCATAGTACATCCCTTTGTACCAGGCTCCTAGCTTCTGGTAATTAGCGCGGTCGCTTGCCAGATAAAGCCTGGGTGCCCCTGGATAGGCCTCGATTACCACCTGATAATCCCTGACTTCCTGCTGGAAAGGCCAATTATTCTCATAAATTGTGGAATGGAAATCACGACAGTTGACGAGAGGGAAAACATTAATGGTGAAATTCTTCCTGTTCGGATTGAGAATCTTGTAGTGGACAATGGTAGTATTCTGTCCGTAGACCATGAAAACCTTCTTCAAAATAAAAATATCGCCAACCTGGTAGATGTATGTAGGGAAAGGGTTGCGCTGGAACCGCTGTAAATACTGAAATCCCTTCTGGGCGAAGCCTCCCTGGACTTGGTTTGTCCCCAGAACGAACCTTTCACTTCCTACATAGAAGTCTTCGTCAAGCTTGGCGACAAGCAGATAGCGTTCAACTGGTGGCCTCAGGGCAGCCACGAGCAAACCATGGTAGCGCCTGGTGTTCAACCCGATAATCGTTGATGAGGCAAACCCACCCAATCCATTGGTAAGCAGCCATTCTTTCCTTACCCCGATTTCGGGAGTAAGTTCACTTTTTCCAAAAGAAAGTTCCATTAGGCCCCACTCCAAAATCTCCTCACAGCCATTATAAAATAAAAAAAGGCCTGAGTCCATGACTCAAGTCAGGCGGGAAGCAGCATCTCTTAACATCTGACGGATCGGAAGGTTGTAAGGACACTTCTCTTCACATTCACCGCAGTCGGCACAGGCCTCTACCTTCACCTCCAAGCTCCGGTAGCGCTCCCGGGCCCATTCCTTCAGGTCGTACCGCAAGTAGTAACCATCGAGCAGCAAAACCATAGGGATGTTGATACCCTGGGGACAAGGTTGACAATACTCACAACGCCTGCAAAAAGTTTTCCCTAACTGTCCCGCTTCTTTCATGAGTAACTCCCTCTCAGAAGGAGATAAAGGTAAAGGATTGTCCCCTACTGCTACATTCCTCTCAACCTGATCAACGGAGTCCATCCCTGGGATCACCGTAGAAACAGGGTATTCCAGAAGATAGCGCAAAGCAAGATCTGAATTCTTAAGCGCACCTCCAGCGAGCGGCTTCATGATAATAGTTCCGACCCCATTCATTTCTGCTAGTTGCAGCAGTTTCTGCACACCTTCATTCTCAACAGCATTGAAGGGGAACTGGACAGTCTCGAACTCCCTAATTTTAAGTGCTTCCAAGAGCACACTCTTAACATGACCGGTGATCCCGATGTGCTTAACCAACCCCTCTCTCTTAGCCTCCTGTAG
>LGFL01000003.1 GCA_001508855.1 Thermoanaerobacterales bacterium 50_218 | reverse complement strand
GGCTCACGAGCCTAGTCGAACGGTACTTGGAACTTCGTAGTGCCTTATGAACCGCCGTATACCGAACGGTACGTACGGTGGTGTGGGGGACGGGGGTTAACCGCCCCCTCCTACCCGATTGGAGGAGGGTTCATTTTAATGTTCAAGAAGATCCTGATAGCCAACCGGGGTGAAATTGCCGTTCGCATTATCCGAACCTGCCGGGAAATGGGGATCAAAACTGTTGCTGTTTATTCCGAGGCTGACCGGGACGCCCTTCATGTGCAGATGGCAGATGAGGCTGTCTGCATCGGAGGGCCCACCCCTGCGAAAAGTTATCTCAATGTTCCGAATATCATCAGCGCTGCTGAGGTCAAGGGAGCAGAAGCAATTCATCCGGGGTATGGTTTTCTTGCTGAGAACCCTTACTTTGCTGAGATCTGCGAAACCTGTGGAATCAAGTTTATCGGTCCCCCAGCAGGGGTGATCGAAGAAATGGGGGCAAAGGCACGGGCACGCCAGCTGATGATGAAAGCTGGTGTTCCTGTTATTCCCGGTTCACCTAGTCTTCTCAAGGACATTGATGAAGCTGTTGAACTGGCTGAAGAAATCGGATACCCAGTGATCATCAAGGCATCTGCTGGAGGTGGTGGCCGGGGAATGAGGATCGTTCAGAACAGGGATGAACTAGAAAAAGCGATCAAGATGGCCCGCGCCGAGGCTGAAGCTGCTTTTGGTGACAGTGGTGTTTATCTGGAAAAGTACCTCGAAGAGCCGCGTCACGTAGAGTTCCAGATCCTTGCCGATAGTTACGGCAATGTCGTCCACCTAGGAGAGAGAGATTGTTCGATCCAGAGGAGACACCAAAAAGTAGTCGAAGAATCACCATGTCCGGCAATGACGCAGGATTTAAGAGAAAAGATGGGGCAGGCAGCGATCCTGGCAGCAAAAACGGTCAATTATGTGGGTGCAGGAACTGTAGAGTTCCTCCTGGACAAACAGAAAAATTTTTACTTCATTGAGATGAATACCAGAATTCAGGTAGAGCACCCTGTCACCGAGTGGGTCACCGGGATCGATCTGATAAAAGAACAGATTCTCATAGCTGCGGGTGAAAAGCTGGGCTATCAGCAGTCTGATGTGAAATTACAGGGCGCTGCTATCGAGTGCCGGATCAATGCCGAGGACCCTGATTCCGATTTTCGTCCT
This sequence comes from Thermoanaerobacterales bacterium 50_218, assembly GCA_001508855.1. Lineage (GTDB taxonomy): Bacteria > Bacillota > DSM-12270 > Thermacetogeniales > Thermacetogeniaceae > 50-218. The sequence goes on along the minus strand of LGFL01000003.1, from coordinate 74,549 downwards.
TGCCCAGGCACCGTTGAGAAGTACCTACCTCCGGGTGGTTTTGGGGTCCGCGTCGACAGTGGAATATACGCAGGCTATCAAATCCCACCCTACTACGATTCCCTGATTGCCAAGGTAATCACCTGGGGGAAGAACCGTCAGGAAGCAATCAGGAGAATGCAACGAGCACTCGCCGAGTTCCAGATTGAAGGGGTCACCACCAACATTTCCTTTTTGCAGAAAATTATGGGGAATGCATTTTTCCAGCGAGGAGAGACTTATACTAACTTCATCCAGAGAAGGCTCATGCTCGAGTAAAATTTGAGAAAATCCAGTTTTTGTTTTCATTTAGTCTTTATCTCTGGTATAATGTTGACAAGTTTGGAAATAATCAAATTTACGGAGGTGTTGTCGATGGTAGAGGGCAAGGTTGAGGAAACCACGAAAACCACTTCTCTGGGCTCGATTAGGATCGCCAACGAGGTTGTGGCCATCATTGCTGGTCTTGCTGCTACCGAAGTTGAAGGGATCGCCGGAATGAGTGGTGGCATTGTTGGTGGTATTGCTGAAAGGCTTGGGCGGAAAAACCTTTCTCGGGGAGTCAAGGTGGAAGTTGGAGAGAGAGAAGCTGCAGTAGACCTTTTCGTGATCGTTGACTTTGGCGTGCGGATTCCGGATGTTGCTGTTCGGGTTCAGGAAAATGTGAAACAAGCAATCGAGAGCATGACCGGTCTTAACGTAGTCGAGGTCAATGTCCATGTTCAAGGAGTTTCCTTCCCCGAGGCAGAGGAAGAGCCACCACGAGTGAAGTAATAAGAAACTGGGAGAAAGGAGATATTTTCGTTTTATGCGCTTATCCTACCGGTTCTTCCTAGCGTTTTTTTCTCTCGTAGTTGCCGCACTTGCTGCCTTTTTCATCGCCCTTGCAGCAGGTTGGGAGCTACCTCTTTCTGCTCTGTATGATTTTCTAGCTGTCCCTTCAAATCGTTGGGCAGCAGGGATCATCAGTGTTGTGGTGTTGCTCATTTCTCTCTACCTCTTCTTGACTTCTTTTCAAAGGTCGTCCAAGCGTGAGGTGGTCTTACAAGAAACTGAGCATGGTTATGTGGAGATTACTAATTCCGCTCTTGAGGACCTGATCCGACGAGCGGCACGTCATGTCCGAGGGATTCGTGAAGTAAAACCGATTTTAAGGTACAACAGGGATGGGCTTTCTGTCGTTCTCCGGATAGGGATTAATCCTGATGCCAGTATTCCTGCTGTTTCCGAGCAGGTTCAGCAAATAACCCGGGATTATCTTGAAGAAAAAGCAGGGATCCAAGTGCGAGGCATCAGTGTTCTCGTGGAAAGCGTATCTTTTGAGCAAAAGGCCCGAGTAGAGTAGGGATCCCGGGAAAGGGGAGAAAAATTTTCTGTGTGGGGTGAAAAGTCGTTAGAAGAAGTTTTGTTTGATTTTTTGAGGAAGCATTGGGGAAAATTACTGGGGGTTCTCTTGGGGCTGGTTGTCGGCCTGCTGATGATCCTAATCGGTTTTTGGAAGACCATTTTTATCCTCATCTGCATATTTATCGGTTATCTATTGGGGAAACGCATAGATGAGGAGGGCGGAATTTCCGAGTGGTGGGAGCGCTTTTTTAGGAAGCGCTAACCACCTTACTTTTTATAGAGAAGAGGGGGTTTTCTGAGGAGGGGTCGGTTTGGGAAGACGAAAAGCTAGAGAAATCGCCCTTCAAGTACTGTTTCAAGTAGATGTCGGCAAAGTCAAGCCAGAAAGAGCTCTTGTTTATACCTTGAACGAGTTTCAAGTTACCGGACCAACAGCGGAATTTGCCAGGCAACTGGTCGAGGGCACACTTGCCCACAGGCAGGAGATTGATCACCTTATAGAGAAGTATTCGATAGACTGGCCTCTTTCCCGAATGGCTAATGTAGACCGGAATATTTTAAGGATTGGGCTTTACGAGATGCTTTACCACCAGGAAACACCTCTCAATGTTGCTATTGACGAAGCTATCGAGTTGGCAAAAAAGTATAGTCATGATGACGCACCCCGATTTATCAACGGAATTTTGGGACAGATCGCCAAAGAACTAAAGGCGAAGGTTGATCAACATGATTAACTTTCCTGTCGTGGGAAAGACTGAATTGGCTCCAGGAATTAAAAAACTGGTTGTGGAAGCCCCTTCTCTAGCAGCGAAAGCGAAGCCAGGGCAGTTTGTGGTTCTCCACCTCCATGCCCAGGGTGAGCGGATCCCCCTGACAATCGCCGATTTCGACCGGGAGGAAGGTACGATTACCCTGATCTTTCAGGAAGTCGGCCTAACTACCTTCCAGCTTGGTTCTCTAGAGCCTGGTGATACCATCAGGGATATTGCTGGCCCTCTGGGAAGGCCGAGCAGAGTGGACTATTTTGGGAAGGTCTTGTGTGTGGGAGGGGGAGTGGGGTGTGCTCCTCTTTATCCAATAGCCCGTGCTCTCAGGGAGCAAAAGAATGATCTTGCTGCAGTTGTTGGGGCTCGCTCTCGCGAGTTTCTGATCTTGAGGAAGGAAATGGAACAGGTCTGTAGCCCGCTGATTATCGCCACTGATGATGGGAGTGAAGGATTGCAGGGAACAGTACTGCGGGGAGTAGAGAAATACTTCAGGGAGTACGGGAAACCCGATTACTGTGTCTGCATTGGACCTCCGGTGATGATGGAGGCTGTTTGTAGTTTTACACGTAACTACAAGGTGAAGACCGTGGTCAGCCTCAACCCAATTATGGTGGACGGAACAGGAATGTGTGGAGCCTGCCGGGTCGTGGTCGGTGGAGAAGTAAAGTTTGCCTGTGTTGATGGGCCTGAATTTGATGGTCATCTAGTTGACTGGGAACTTTTCAGGAGGAGGCTTCAGTTCTACAAAAGAGAAGAAAAACTGGCTCTTGGTGCCTTTTTGCGAAAGTCCAGAAGTGCTGGTGAAAGATAAATGAAGCGGGAAAATGATTACGGAAGGGTCCCAATGGCAATCCTCGACCCCACAATGCGCATCAGGACCTTCGATGAAGTCACTCTTGGGTATACCAGTGACCAAGCAAAGCGGGAAGCAGCGCGGTGTCGGGGGTGCTCTCAAGCCCCCTGCCGTCGCGGCTGCCCTATTGGGGTGGACATCCCTGGCTTTATCTCTTTGGTGAAAGAAGGAAAGTTTCGGGAAGCTGCCCAACGCCTCAGAGAGAGAAATACCCTTCCTGCTGTCTGTGGGAGGGTGTGTCCCCAGGACAGAAACTGCGAAAAGCACTGCGTTCTGGCGAAAAAAGGAGCGCCTATCGCTATTGGAAGGCTCGAACGCTTTGTTGCTGATTGGGAGAGAGAGCACGGAATGACTGTTCCCCCTACTCCTGGATCCACGGGAAAAAGAGTAGCAGTTGTTGGCTCTGGTCCTGCAGGTCTTACTGTTGCTGCTGCTCTGGCGCGTAAAGGGCATAGTGTGACGGTTTTTGAAGCCCTTCATGCACCTGGAGGTGTGCTCTCTTACGGGATCCCTCAGTTTCGACTTCCCAAGGAAGTGGTGGCAGCAGAGATCGACTATGTTTGTGCTCTCGGGGTGAAGATTGAGTTAAATACCCCCATTGGGAAGCTTTATTCGCTTCGAGATTTGAGAAGGGAATATGACGCTGTTTTCCTGGGAACAGGTGCGGGTCTGCCCCGCCTCCTTGGGATTCCTGGGGAGCACCTGAACGGAGTTTACACTGCCAATGAGTTTCTGACACGGGTCAACCTGATGAAGGCTTATCTTTTTCCTGAGTATGCCACACCTGTAAGAGTAGGGAAACGGGTGGCAGTCATCGGTGGAGGGAATGTTGCCGTTGATGCCGCCAGAGTGGCAGTTAGATTGGGTGCCGAGGAGGTTGTTGTCCTCTACCGGCGCACCCTAGTCGAGATGCCGGTGCGTGCTGAAGAGTATAGATTCGCCTGCAGGGAAGGAGTTTTTTTCAGATTTTTGGTGGCGCCTTTGGAGTTTCGCGGTGATGCCGAAGGATGGGTCAGAGAGGTGCTTTGCACCCGCTGTGAACTGGGGGAGGTAGATGAATCTGGGAGAAGGAGGCCTGTTCCTGTCCCTGGTTCAGAGTTTACCATTCCCATTGACACTGTCATTGTGGCCATCGGCCAGGAACCAAATATCCTCGCCCTAGCTGAGGTGTCAGAACTGTTAACACCCTCGGGCCGCTTTGTCGGTGCTGACCCGGAGACAGGAGCAACCCCTGTTCCTGGTGTCTTTGCTGGTGGTGATCTGGTGACAGGGGCGGCGACAGTAATCCAGGCGATGACTGCTGGGAGGAGGGCGGCAAAGGCGATTGACCGGTACCTCTCAGAATTAGAGTGACGGAGATCGGTGGACAAAATTTCGTTTTCCTGGCAGGAATTTGGCACATTTTCCACGAATATTATTAACGCCAACTTGTTGTTGCTTCCTTTTTTGTGAAGGCGGTAACCTTCCAAGTGAACAATTTTTGGCAGTGGGAGTCAGGGTAACCATCTGCAGGTGATGTGGTCACAGAAAGGTGCATGTTGATTAATGTCATCAGGAATTGGAGGTGAGATCGCAAGAACCGTTTAGTTTCAAGTGATTTGAGTTGATGACCAATTAATTTTTGAGGAGGGATAAGATGGCTGCCCAACTTTTGTTGGGAAAACCTCTTGCTGAAAAGATCAGGGAAGAGGTCTCCAAAGAGGTTGAAGAGTTAAAGGCTAAAGGTGTTGAGCCTTTTCTTGTTGCCGTCCAGGTGGGGGAAAATGAAGCCTCACGGGTTTATACGAACGCCCAGAGGAAGAATGCTGAGAAGTGCGGGATCAAGTATGAACTTCAGGAACTTCCTGCTGATACCACACAAGAGCAACTGCTCAAGCACATTGCTGATTTGAATGCGGATCCAAAGGTAACCGGAATCATTCTCCAAATGCCTGTGCCTCCCCACATCGATGCCAAGGTCTGTCAGTGGAGCATAGCCTATGAAAAAGACGTTGAAGGTGTCACTCCTACTAATATGGGGCTGGTAGCCTTCGGAAAGCCGCGCCTGGCACCATGTACCGCCGTCGGTGCCTACGAATTGATCAAATCCACAGGCGTCGATATTTATGGAAAAGAAGTCGTTGTCGTTGGTCACAGCGACATCGTCGGGAAGCCGGCAGCTTTGATGCTTTTGAACAGCTTCGGAACAACGACAATCTGTCACATCGCTACAGGCCAGCGGGGACACACAGAAATGCACGTTCGGAGGGCCGAAATTTTAGTTGTTGCTGTTGGTGTGCCTCACCTGATCAAGGGTGATTGGATTAAAGAGGGCGCAATCGTTGTCGACATCGGGATCAACACCACCAAAGACGGTAAGATCGTTGGAGACGTTGAATTCGATGTTGCCAAAGAAAGAGCCTCCTGGATCACTCCTGTGCCAGGTGGTGCCGGAACTGCTACTACAGCAATTCTGATGCGTAACACTGTAGAAGCTGCCAAGTGGCAACTGGAGAAGAAAAATAAGTAGTAGAAGAGAGGATTAGGCATGAGGGGAACTGGATGCTAGGGAGGAGTCCAGTTCCCCTTTCTCCAAATTTTCGAGTAAGGGGGTCTTCCAGATGGCTGCAATTCGTATTGACGGAAAAGCAATGGCTGCAGAAATCCGAGAACAATTAAGCCGCGAAGTTGAAGAACTCAAAAAGAAAGGAATCAACCCGACTATGGCACTGATTCTTGTAGGAGATGCCGAGGACTCCGCGCTTTACGTGCGCAGCAAGGCAAAGGCATGTGAAGGAGTAGGAGGATTTGCCGAAGTTCACCATTTAGGCGAAGATACTACGCTTGAGCAGTTACTGGAGTTAATTGATAAACTTAATAAGGATGACAGTGTTCACGGAATCCTGGTGCAGTTGCCTCTACCTCATCACCTCCATCCTTATGAGAAAAAAGTGATGGATGCTATTCTGCCAGAAAAAGATATCGATGCTTTTCATCCGATGAATATCGGCAATCTGGTAATTGGTGATGAGTGTTACTGGGGAGTTACTGCTCACGCTTGTGTTAAGATCCTCGAGAAACTCGGGGTAGAACTCAAAGGGAAGCATGCAGTTGTTGTCGGTTGGTCGATCGAAATTGGTAAACCGGTAACGATGATGCTTTTCGAAAAAGGGTGTGCCGTAACTCTTGTCCATCCGGAATCCGATTTCGTGCCTTATACCAAGCAGGCTGACATCATCATTACTGAGGTTGGGAAGCCGCGGGCAATTACTGGTGAGATGATCAAACCAGGAGCCATCGTCATTGACACAGGCGCCAACTGGGTTGAAGGGAAGAGCGTCGGTGATGTAGACTACGATAGTGCAGCAGAAGTTGCTGGTTACATCACTCCGGTTCCTGGTGGAGTTGGCCCGATGAGGATTATCATGTTGATCTACAATCTTGTCCAGGCAGCGAAGAAAAAAGCTGGGATCAGCTAGTGGTTGTCAGAAGGATTTATTCTGTGGGAGAGGTTACAAGTTATCTGCGAAATCTTTTGGATGGCGACCCTCTGCTGAGTAACATCTGGGTACGGGGTGAGATCTCCAATTTTAAGAAACACACTTCGGGGCACATGTACTTCGTTTTGAAAGACGATTCTAGTTGTCTCAGGTGTGTGATGTTTCGTTCGCGCAACAGCCAACTGCTTTTTGTTCCCACCAACGGGATGCGGGTGATCGCCCGGGGTAGTGTTTCTGTGTACGAGCGTGACGGCCTCTACCAGCTGTACGTAGAGGAATTGTCTCCTGATGGGGTGGGCTCTTTATACCTGGCTTATTGCCAGTTAAAGGCCCGCCTCCAGGCAGAGGGTCTTTTTGCTGCAGAGAAGAAAAAGCCTCTCCCTTTTCTGCCCCGAAAAGTGGGTATCGTCACCTCTCCCAATGGAGCGGCCTGGAGAGACCTGGTAAGTGTGATGAGGAGGCGCTTTCCGGGAATACCTATTGTTCTCGCTCCGGCAGCCGTCCAGGGAGAGCAGGCTCCAGAGCAGATTGTCAAAGCACTGGAGATCCTCAACCAGCGTTCTGACATTGACGTGATTATCGTCGGTCGTGGAGGCGGATCCTTAGAAGAGTTGTGGGCGTTCAACACCGAGGAGGTAGCGAGGGCAATTTTCGCTTCCCGCATCCCCGTGGTCAGTGCCGTTGGCCACGAAACAGATTTTACAATTACTGACTTGGTTGCTGACCTGCGGGCACCGACACCTTCGGCAGCAGCAGAACTCGTCGTTCCCTGCAGAGCGGAACTCGAAAGGAAAGTGCGCTCTCTTCAGAACCGTCTCTTGCAAGCACTTGACCGCTACTACCGCAGCAAGCAGTTGAGAGTGAAACAAGTCGCCGGAAGGAACATGGTAGGCTTGCTGCAAAACCTGATTGCTGCACACAAACAAGAACTGCGTCTTTGTAGCCTTCGGCTCCTCCAGAGAATCCGGATTCTTCGGGAAAACTGGAGGTCGCAGGTAAAACTGCTCGCGGGAAAACTGGATTTGCTCAGTCCTCTCACTGTTCTAGAGAGAGGTTACAGCCTTTGCTGGGACCCCCAAAAAGAGCAACTCGTCCGCAGCAGGAAACAGGTGCAAAAAGGGGACCTTATAGAAGTGATTCTTAGTGATGGAAGCTTGGAATGCCTGATCGAAGAAGTAAAGGAGGGCTCCAGGTGGAAGAGCAAGGGACCAGGCCTGAAGAAATAAGCTTTGAAGAGGCTCTCACGCGTTTGGAAGCAGTTGTTCAGGAACTGGAGAAGGGAGAACTTTCCCTGGAAAAGGCCTTAGCGACTTTCCAGGAGGGAATCAAGCTTTTGCAGACTTGTATTGAGAAGTTAAATAATTTCGAAGAACAAATTGAGGTCTTGCTTACTGAGTATTATTCCAGTGCACCATCCTGGCTGAGTAATGGGGAAGCAGGTGAGCAACCAAGATGACCTGGGAAGGAGCCCTTGTGGCAAAGGCGGAGATGATCAATGAAGCTCTCAACCACTATCTGCCCAGTGAGTCTGTTTACCCTCCCCTGATCCACGAAGCGATGCGCTACAGCCTGTTTGCCGGAGGTAAGCGCTTACGTGGTGCCCTCACCCTCGCTACTGCTGAAGCCCTGGGACTAAAACAAGAACGTGTTCTTGCTGCTGCCTGCGCCCTTGAGATGATCCACACTTATTCCTTGATCCACGACGACCTTCCAGCAATGGACGACGATGACTTCCGGCGGGGGAAGCCAACCTGCCACCGGGTGTACGGGGAAGCAATTGCTATTCTTGCTGGTGATGCTTTGCTCACCCTTGCTTTTGGTGTTCTTTGCAGACTTCGGGAATCTGGCTTTTCTCCAGGAGTAATTCTTCAAGTGATTGAAGAAGTGGCTACTGCTGCTGGAACGAAGGGACTCATTGGAGGGCAAGTTGTCGACCTCGAGTCTGAGGGATGCGAAGTTTCCCCTGATACGGTCGAATATATTCACCTCCACAAGACTGCGGCTCTTTTCCGGGCAGCGGTCCGCTGTGGGGCTCTTTTGGCAGGAGCAGATCAACAAAAACTAGGACTTCTCACCGATTACGCGGTTGCCTTGGGAATGGCATTCCAGATTACCGATGATATCCTCGACTTGATTGGTGACGAGAAGGTCCTCGGCAAGCCTGTGAAAAGCGATCTTGCCAAAGAGAAAGCCACCTATCCGAGTGTTTTTGGTCTCGAACAGGCTCGGGAAATGGCGGCTTTTTATGTCGATAAAGCTCTCCAAGCACTGGAGACATTGGGACCCGAATTTGAATTTTTGAGAGGAGCAGCATGCTACTTGCTCCAGCGGAGATCCTGATTTGTCCGGATTTTTGAATTTGTGTTATAATAATTTTGAGCAAGAATTAAGGAGTTACGAATATCTAGAGCAGGTGGTGCAGTATTCTAGTCGGGACAGCCGGCTTTGAAGGCGGGCCTAAAAATCCGTCGCGGGCAGCGATGAAGTTCCCGGTGCTGGCTTCTGACGCCCAGTTGGGGGCTTGTACTGGGAGTTAAGGGGGAAGGGCAATCTACAAAGGCATGTAGATGTCGACCCTTCCCCCGCGGAGGCCCAGATACGTGGGATGAATACCACGCTCTGGGTTGACCCTGTGGCAGTCGAGAACCATGCTACAGGGTAGCCCGGCCTTGAGTGGTAATGGTGGATAACAGCATGATCTTCCTCTCCCGAGGGGCCCTAGGGATGAGGAAGAAGGTGTTTGAAACCATTACTGCAAAAGAGGCTAGAAGCTGGCTGAGCCCGTCGAGGAAAGCTCCTAGACTGTCTACCTACGGGTAGCGCCTGCCAGGGATTAAAGTGTGGTCTAAGTGGTAGTCTAGCCCTGTTTTCGGCGACGAAACAGAACGGGCTTAAAGGGGAACCACCAAAACGGCGACGTTTTGGCGCCCGTTTGGGAAAACCTGCTAGACCTAAGCCACAATATTTACCTGGCAGGTGACCACCTGCTCGTTCTGGAAATTGGGGGTTGGTAGCGAAATTTCGCTCCAACCCATTTATTTAAGCAATTGCTAAAATTGTTGGCCTGGCTGCTTGAATTTTCCTGTTGTCCAAAGGGGTCTCGAAAATCTAATGTCTAAACGAAACCGGGTATGGCGGCGAGGACTTGGAAATGCTTTTCTGACTTTTGTCCTTAGCCTCGTGTTCAGTTACCTCGCAGAAGCTGTTTTACGTCAGATCACAATTCTGTTCTTAGCTTTTCTTTTATTGCTTCTGGTTATCTTCATCGGCGTAATTTTTGATATGATTGGGTTTGCAGCAGCCGCTGCCGATATCGAGCCCTTGAATGCCCGTGCTTCCAATAAGGTTTGGGGAGCAAGACAGGCTGTAAGACTGGTCAAGAATGCCGACCAGGTGGCAGTTTTTTGCAGTGATGTTATGGGGGATATTGCCAGCACTATCGCTGGTGCCCTGGGAGCAGTGATCGTTTTTCGCCTCTTGGTTTCTAAACCAGGTCTCAGCGAAGGTTTGCTTACGACCTTGATGGCGAGTTTAATTGCGGCGGTAAGTGTTGGTGGCAAAGCCTTTGGTAAGGGGTTGGCTCTGCGAGAGGCTACGGAAATCATCTTTCGATTGGGGCAACTGCTCGCCTGGGTGGAGAAATTCACTGGTTACCAGTTTTTTCGTTCTACAAAAGGGGAAAAGGTGAAGAAGAAGTGATATTAGAGAAAATCGAGGGGCCGTCTGACCTGCGCAAGCTTTCCTGGAGAGAACTGGATAAACTCGCTCAGGAAATCCGGGAATTTTTACTGGAAACCGTTTCCCGAACCGGAGGCCATCTGGCACCAAATCTGGGTGTCGTGGAACTGACAATTGCACTTCATCTTGTATTTGATTCTCCGAAGGACAAGATCATCTGGGATGTTGGTCACCAGTGCTATGTCCACAAAATTCTCACGGGTAGGAGAAAACAGTTTCCCACCCTGAGGCAGTATGGGGGCCTGAGTGGTTTTCCTAAATACCGGGAAAGCCCTCATGACTGCTTCCAGACAGGTCATAGCAGCACCTCAATTTCGGCAGCTCTGGGTTTTGCCCTTGCCCGAGACCTCAACGGAGAGAATTATTCGGTTGTGGCCGTAATCGGAGATGGTGCTCTTACTGCCGGAATGGCCTTTGAGGGACTAAATCATGCCGGACATCTGGGAGCGAAGATAATTGTGGTCTTGAATGACAACGAAATGTCGATTGCCAACAATGTGGGGGCTCTATCCAATTACTTGAGCAGACTGCGCACAGAACCTTTATACCACCGCAGTAAAGAGGAGCTTGAGGATCTCCTTCGGAAGATCCCCAACATTGGCCCTCGGATGATCAAAGCTGTTGAACGCCTCAAAGATGGAGTGAAATACCTGCTTGTTCCAGGGATGTTCTTCGAAGAACTCGGTTTCACTTATCTTGGTCCGATAGACGGCCACAATGTGAGAATTCTCTGGGAAGTCTTCGAGAGAGCGAAAACGATGACAGGACCGGTCCTCGTCCATGTTTACACCAAAAAAGGTAAGGGTTACTACTTTGCCGAAAAGAAGCCGGAGAAATTTCACGGCATCGGACCCTTCAATATCAAGACAGGGGAGCCTATCGCCAAGAGTGATCTCCCAACCTATACCCAGGTTTTTGGCGAATATCTCACTGAACTGGCTACGGAAAACCCCAAGATTGTGGCGATTACTGCAGCGATGCCTGATGGCACTGGTTTATCAGTTTTCGCCAAAAGGTTTCCAGAACGGTTTTTTGATGTGGGCATCGCTGAGCAACATGCCGTCACTTTTGCTGCTGGTTTGGCCAGGGCTGGTTACTTCCCCGTTGTGGCGATATATTCGACTTTTCTGCAGCGCTCTTTTGACCAGATCATTCACGATGTGGCCCTCCAAGACCTCCCAGTTGTTTTTGCTCTCGACCGTGCCGGTCTTGTTGGTGAGGATGGAGAAACCCACCATGGAATTTTTGACCTCTCATATCTCCGGTGTATTCCGGGAATCATTGTCATGGCACCGAAAGATGAAAACGAATTGAGAAGGATGCTCAAAAGTGCTTTCCACTACAAGGCACCAGTAGCAATTCGCTATCCTCGAGGAGCCGGCCAGGGGGTTCCTCTAGATCCTTCCCCTGAGTTCCTTCCTCCAGGTAGAGGAGAACTCTTGCGTGAAGGAAAAGATCTGGTGATTTTGGCTGTGGGACCCTTGGTTTATACCGCACTAGATGTTGCTGAAAAACTATCAGAAAAGGGACAGGAAGCCGCGGTTGTCAACTGCAGGTTCATCAAACCTCTGGACGAAGAACTGATTCTCGAGTTGGCCCAGCAAACAGGACGCGTTCTCACCATTGAAGAGAATGTGCTTGCAGGTGGGTTTGGAAGTGCAGTTCTGGAGTTTTTGGGAGACCGCGGCTACCGAGGTGAAGTGGCACGAGTGGGTATTCCAAACTGCTTTGTGGAGCATGGCAGCCCACAACTTCTTCGTCAGCAGTGCGGCCTCGATGTTCAAGGGATTTTAAATTTTCTCCAGAAAAAGGGTTGGTTCAATGGCTAAAAAAAAGCGAATCGATCTCCTGCTTGTAGAAAAAGGGTTTTTTCCAACTCGGGAGCAGGCGCGCCGCGCAGTGCTGGCAGGAATCGTCTTCCACAACCAGAAAAAGATCGATAAGTGTGGAACTTTTGTTGACCCTGATGGTGTCCTCGAGGTAAGAGGTAATCCCTGTCCCTATGTGAGTCGGGGAGGACTCAAACTGGAGGCAGCTTTGAGAAGCTTTGCTCTTGACGTCAGGGGGAAAATTGCCCTCGATGCCGGGGCCTCCACGGGTGGTTTCACTGACTGTCTCCTCAAGCACGGGGTTAAAAAGGTCTATGCAGTTGACGTTGGCTATGGCCAACTAGCCTGGAAACTGCGCCAGGATCCCAGGGTCGTAGTGATGGAAAGGACCAACATTCGCTATCTGAAACCGGAAGAACTCGGAGAAAAGGTCGATCTGGTGACTCTTGACCTTTCTTTCATCTCCCTGGAAAAAGTGCTGACCGTGGTGAAAAACTTGCTGAAACCTGATGGGGAAGTCGTTGCTCTGATCAAACCCCAGTTCGAGGCAGGTCGCCAGTACGTCGGAAAAGGTGGAATTGTGAAAGACCCCGAGGTTCACCAGGAAGTGCTCAGCAGGGTGCTGAAGTTTGCCGAAGACCAGGGGTTCGTCATTAAGGGGCTCACATATTCGCCCCTCCCCGGGGCTGATGGTAATATCGAGTTTTTGGCATGGTTGTCTCTCAATCGTGACTTCAAAAGCAGTGTATCACTAGAAGTTGTCAGAGAGGTTGTCAGGAAGGCACACCAGGAATTGCTGGGTGCTCGAGAAAAAGGTTAGCTTTTTAGGGGGCATAAAATGAAACGTGTCGGTCTTGTAGTCAACCTCCGCAAAAAGCAAGGTGAAAGGCTCGTCAACATCCTTACAGACTGGTTTGAGAAGCGGGGTATTGAAGTGGCAACACCTCAGTACACCGGGGGAGGGGAAGTAGCCAGGCCTGACTTTTCTAATGAAGTCGATCTGGTGATCACCCTCGGGGGTGACGGTACTCTACTAGGGACTGCGCGTCAGATGGCAGGAACCGGTGTTCCTATTCTGGGTGTTAACCTTGGCCGTCTTGGTTTCCTGACCGACCTGGAAATGCATGATCTGTTTCCCAGTCTGGAAAAATTCCTTCACGGAGAGTACGAAATCGAAGAGCGGATGATGCTCACGGCTAAAGTTTGGCGGGATCACAAATGTGTGGGCAGTTTTCATGCATTGAACGATGTAGTCATTACCAAGGGACCCCTTTCAAGGATCATCGGGTTGGAGACTTATGTGGATAACGAATACATCGCCACGTATCGGGCTGATGGGATTATTGTGGCTTCCCCAACTGGTTCTACTGCCTATTCCCTTTCCGCCGGGGGCCCAATCGTTACTCCTGAACTGCAATTGATGATCCTTACACCCATTTGTCCCCATACTTTCTATGCCCGTCCGATCGTTCTTCCCGATAGCCGCACCATCAGGATCATCCTCAGGTCGAATTCTCTCGAGGTGATGCTGACTGTGGACGGCCAGGTGGGATTTCCACTCCAGAAGAACGACGAGATCATCGTCAGCAAGGCAGACATCACTACAAAGCTGGTAAAGCTGAGGAGAAGGACTTTTTTCGAGGTTCTCAGAATAAAGATGCGAGGAGAGTGAGCCCTGGTGTCAGGAATCCTTGCAACTCCAGTGATCCTTTCCCACCTTCTCATCGCCCAGGTTCTCCAGGAAGGAGACCTTGCTGTTGATGCTACTGCAGGAAACGGGCACGATACCCTGTTTCTTGCCAGAAAAGTGGGGCCTCGAGGAAAGGTCTACGCGTTTGACATCCAGGAAGAAGCGATTCTCAAGACAAGAGAACGTCTTCGCCAGGCAGGACTCGAAGACAGGGTAGTTTTACTTCAAAAGGGTCATGAGAGACTCAGGGAGTACGTTCCTGAAAGAATTAAGGCCGCGATGTTCAACCTTGGTTATCTGCCAGGTGGTGACCATAAGATCGTCACCAGGCCGTCGACAACTCTCGCCGCTCTTGAACAAGTTCTGGAAATCCTGGAGGAGGGTGGCCTGGTGTCTATTGTGGTCTACCGGGGACACGAAGGAGGAACAGAAGAAGGAAAAGAACTTTGTTCTTTTGTTGCGAACCTTGACCACAAAAAGTGGGATGTGGTCAAGATCGAGCATCCGAATCGCTCCCTGGAGTCTCCGTTTCTCATTGGCATCCAGAAGAAGGTCGCAGGTGGTTCTTGATGAAACTCCGACGCCAGCAGTTGATTTTGGAAATTATTGAGGAAAAGCCGATTGCCACTCAGGAAGAACTGGCCAGGGAACTACGGGCACGGGGGATTAAGGCTACCCAGGCGACGATTTCTCGCGATATCAAGGAACTGCAGTTAGTAAAGATTCCTGCAGGGAAAGATTCTTACCGCTACGCCAGACCTGGACAGCAAATTGACCTGCACCGCGCCCAGGACCGGTTACGGAGGATGTTTCAGGATTCTGTCATCGGGGTCGATTTCTGCGAAAATCTGGTTGTCGTCAAAACTTTGCCAGGCGGGGCTCAGAGTGTGGCTTCTGCCATTGACCAGGTGAACTGGAAGGAAATCATTGGAACAGTTGCCGGGGATGACACCATTTTGATTGTGGTCAAACCGAAAGAAAAGGTGACTGTTGTAGTGGAGAGGCTGAAATCTCTTCTTGAGTGAGGGAGAGAGCGGGTGCTTGTTCAGCTTGAGGTTGAAAACCTGGCACTAATTGAAAAGATTAGTTTGAATTTCGGACCGGGGTTGAATGTGCTCACAGGAGAAACTGGTGCCGGAAAATCGATCCTTGTCGATGCGATGAGCCTCCTTGTGGGAGAAAGGGCATCTGGTGACCAGGTAAGAACAGGGGCGGAGAAAGCCTTTGTGGGTGGCTTGTTTGACTGTCAAGAGGTTCCCCAGGTGTTAAAGAAACTCGAAGAACTGGGCCTGCCTGTGAGTGAGGACTCCACGCTGCTGCTGACGCGGGAGATAGTTCGAGGTGGGAGAAGTGTTTGCCGGGTAAACGGCAAGATGGTTCCCCTTTCTTTGTACCGGGTCCTCGGTGAACTACTTGTTGACCTGCACGGCCAGCATGAACACCAATCTCTGTTAAAAGTCAGCCGGCACCGGGAGCTTCTGGATGCTTTTGGAGGAGAAAAACTCCAGCAGCAGCGGGAGTTGGTACAAGACTTGTACCAGCGTCTGGTTTCCTTGAAGCAGGCTCTGGAAGGAATACAAGATCATCAAAAGGAATACCAGCAGAAAATCGAAGACCTCCGCCATGTGGTGGAAGAGATCGACCGGGTCAACCCTACTCCCGGTGAGGAAGAAGATTTGGAGCAGGAAAGGGAACGGTTGCGTCACAGAGAAAAATTGTTGGAACTGGTGAAGGGATCCATTTTTGAGCTGTCCGAAGGTACGGACAATATATTGCCAGCTTCTGACCTGATTTCGCAAGCGGTCCTCAAGCTTCGGGAAATGGTCCATTACGACCCCAGCACCGCAGGAGTGCTTCAAGAACTTGAGGATTTGCAGTACAAACTCGATGACATCGTTCGTTTCCTCAGAGAATACCAGGAAAGGCTGGATTTTGACCCGGAGCGGGCGACAGAAGTAGAAGAAAGGCTTTACCAGTTGAGGAAACTGATGCGCAAATACGGGCCTTCCCTCGAAAGTGTGTGTGCCTATCGAAACCAGGCTGCCGCAGAATTGAAGGAACTGCTTAGTCTTCAGGACCGTTCTCAGGAGGTTGAAGAAGAATATACTGGGGTTCTCCGGGAATACGAACAAGCTGCAAATTCACTTTCTGAACTTCGACACCAAGTGGCCAAGGAGTTCTCTGCTGCTGTTGAAGAAGAACTCCGCGCTCTGGGAATGGAAAAGGCGCGGTTTGACATACTCTGGAAAAAGCATCAGCAGCCAACTCCCTCAGGCTTTGACCAGATTGAATTCGTTTTTTCCCCCAATCCGGGAGAACCCTTGAAACCGCTGGCGCGGATTGCTTCCGGTGGCGAGATGTCACGAGTGATGCTTGCTCTCAAGGTAGTTCTTGCTGAAAAGGACGAGATCCCAACACTCGTCTTTGATGAAATTGATGCCGGAATTGGGGGACGAACCCTTCAGGTGGTTGGAGAGCGTCTGGCAAGGCTGGCAGAGTGTAAGCAGGTTTTGTGTGTTACCCACTCTCCTCACATTGCCGGGAGAGGGCAGCGGCACTTTTACATCGAAAAGGTTGTCACCGATGAGCAGACACGCACTGTGGCCAGGCTTTTAGATGGTGAAGAACGAATTGCCGAAATCGCCAGAATGCTGGGAGGGAGTTGTGAAGAAAAAGTAACCAGGCTTCACGCTGAGCAAATTTTGAAACATGCTTACAGTGAATAAATTTGAATAAAAATCTTTCGAAAGGTTAACTTAAAAATTGCGAGGAAGGGTTTTCAGGGGGAGACTGAGGAGTGAATTGATGTGATCAGCGCCTCTCTGCGGCGCCAGCTTCTTGGTCTTCTCTTTTTTTTCTTTTTAGGAATTGCTTCTTTTCTTCTGGTTTTCCAGTCTTTCCTTAGTATCCCTTCACATTATCGGGTAAGTGTTGGTGAAAAGGTCGATTTCGGCATTTCTCTTCCTCCTCAAATTTCTGACTTAATTACCGTTTACGTGCGTGGAAGCGAAAAAGCAAGCTTGAAGTGGCAGAGTGGCGGCCTACCAATAGCGTTGGCTCCAGGACACATCAGCCTAGAACTACGGATTTTCAATTTTTTACCTTTAAAGCGGGTGACTGTAGAGGTTGTCCCCACTGTTAAGGTGGTGGCAGGTGGGCATTCGATCGGAGTTCTCCTGCAGAGGCAGGGCGTTTTCGTCGTAGGCTATGCCGCCATTTCTTCCAGTGATGGGAAGAAGTACTGTCCAGCAAAAGAGGCAGGGATCGAGCCTGGGGATTTGATTCTGGAAGTTGGTGGGACACCGGTTCACAGCGATACCCAGGTCAGCTTGCTTATCGACCAATTGGCTAAAAAGAAGGAGGTTCTAGAATTCAAGGTGAAGCATCAGGGAAAAGTTCACTGTATTTTTATCAAACCAAGGTATTGTCCACAAACAAAGCGTTATCGTATTGGTCTCTATGTTCGTGACGGAACTGCAGGCATGGGAACCCTGACGTTTTATGACCCCCAAACAAAGAGATATGGAGCACTCGGTCACCCGGTGCTCGACCCGGATACCAACCTGAACATTGAAGTGGAGGAAGGCCGGATCGTTGAGGCCTCAGTTCAGGGGATTCAGCAGGGAAGGCGCGGCCACATTGGAGAAAAACTAGGCTTTTTCGTGAATAGGAGTAAAATTTCGGGGAGCATTGAAAAGAACTCGAAATTCGGCATTTTTGGGAAGCTCGAGCAGAACTTAAGAAACCCCATTTTTCCTGAACCTCTTCCAGTAGCCCTCAGCACTTCTCAGATACGCGAGGGACCTGCAGAAATCCTTACGGTTCTCGAGGGTGAGAAAATCGAGTCATTTCAGGCGGAGATCCAGACAGTTTTTATTCACCCCAAGCTGGATGGAAAAGCCTTTGTTTTGAAGATCACTGATCCCCTACTTTTAGAGAGAACCGGGGGGATTATTCAGGGAATGAGTGGAAGTCCCGTGATCCAGGACGGGAAACTTGTAGGTGCTGTCACTCACGTTTTCATCAATGACCCTACCCGCGGTTTCGGTGTTCTCGCCGGGTTGATGCTAGAGGAGGCAGAACTTATCCCTGATGAAATAGGCCAGTCATCGTCTGGCCTTAATAATTTTTTAGGGGACTCTTTTTGTAATTTTTTGGTTGTATTTGCTTCGAGCCGATACACGATTGGTCAGTCTTTACCATAATTCGCGGAAGGATCTGTTGCCAGCACGTCGAATTCTAAAATTCAATTCAAAATTTAATCCAAAGAAATTTAAATACGGGAGGAACCTAGGGGGCGAAAAATTGTGTCTAAAACCATTAAAATCATGGTAATCGATGATAATAAGGAATTTTGCGAGATTTTAAAAGAATATCTTGAAAGTCAGGGTGACTTCGTGGTAACCGGGATAGCTTATAACGGTATCCAAGCATTGGAACTTCTTAAGCAGGAAGTTCCTGATGTGGTTATTCTCGATATCATTATGCCGCACCTTGATGGGCTTGGGGTTCTGGAAAGAATTTCTTCAGAATTTGAGGTGAGACCGAAGATCATTGTGCTGACAGCCTTCGGTCAGGAGGCGATCACCAGAAAAGCATTGGAATTGGGGGCAGATTACTATATCCTGAAACCGTTTGATCTCGATGTCCTGGGAGAGCGCATCAGGCAACTGGTGGGTGCCAGCACAGGGTCGGTTTCCGGTTCACATTCCCCGGCAAAAAGCCGCAATCTTGATGTCGAAGTAACCAACCTGATCCACGAAATGGGGGTTCCCGCCCATGTGAAGGGTTACCAGTACTTGCGCGATGCAATTATCCTGGTGATCAATGACGTGAATTTGTTGGGTGCCGTCACGAAAGAGCTTTACCCGATGATTGCTGAGAAGTACAATACAACACCGAGCCGTGTCGAACGAGCGATCCGCCACGCCATCGAGCTTGCCTGGTCGCGGGGAAACATAGAACTGATGAACCGCTTTTTTGGCTACACCATTGATGTTGAGCGAGGGAAGCCGACGAATTCGGAGTTCATCGCGATGGTTGCAGACAGGCTCAGGATCGGGGCCAAGGTTAGTTGAGCACTTGAGCAAAACTGATTTCCTTGCACCTGCAGTTTCTGTTAGTATAAAATTATTGAAGGATGATTTCCACTGGGGTGCAAGGATATGGTAATAAAGGGAAAGGCAAGAGTAAACAAACGCACAAAGGACCTGGTCAAGGAGCTGCAGGCCCACGAGATAGCAGTAATCGACCATCCCGATCTGGACGAGGTAGCAGCAAAGAGCCTGATCAAATGCAAGCCTCGGGCAGTAATCAATGCTAGTTCTTCAATAACAGGGAGATATCCCAATACGGGACCCCTTTCCCTGTTGAGGGCAGGGGTCCCTCTTATTGATGAGGCTGGGCCCTCGGTAATGACGGAAATCCGCAGTGGTGATGAAATTGCCCTGCTCCCAGATGGAATCTACCGGGATGGCAAGAGAATTGCCACAGGAAAGTGGCTTACCGAAGAAGAGATTCAGCAGAAAATGGCAGTTGCCCAGGAGAACTTGAAAAAAGAGCTGGCAAGGTTTGTAGAAAACACCCTTTCATATGCCCAAAAGGAACAGGGATTAATCCTTGGCGATTATCCTGTTCCACCCATCAGAACCAATTTTCAGGGTCGTCATGCCCTTGTCGTGGTTCGCGGGCAAGGCTATCAGGAAGACATTCAAGCGATCAGGCCTTATATCGAAGAAGTGAAGCCGGTTCTGGTTGGTGTGGATGGTGGTGCAGATGCTTTGCTCGAACTCGGATATCGCCCAGACTTAATCGTTGGCGATATGGATAGCGTTTCTGATGAAGCGCTGTTGTGCGGTGCAGAACTCGTTGTTCACGCCTACCCTGATGGTTACGCCCCAGGGCTTCAGAGAGTGCAGAATCTCGGGCTGGATGCCGTGCTTTTTCCTGCGCCTGGAACGAGTGAAGATATAGCTCTGCTTCTCGCATATGAGAAAGGTGCTGACCTGATTGTTGCTGTAGGTACTCATTCGAATATGATTGATTTTTTGGAAAAAGGGCGTTCCGGAATGGCAAGCACGTTTTTGGTGCGCTTGAAAGTAGGGTCGATCCTGGTTGATGCCAAGGGAGTGAGCAAGCTTTACAGACAGAAACTACGTTTCCGCCATCTTGCTGAGATTTTTTTGGCAGCTTTGATCCCTCTTGTCGTCATTGCTGCCGTTTCCCCAGCGACAAAACAGTTTTTTCAGTTACTGCTTCTCCAACTGAAGTTTCTTTTCCGGATTTAGGCGAGGAGAGGGGGATCTTTAATTGATCATCGACTTGAAGTATCACATTGCTTCACTGGTAGCGGTGTTTCTGGCGCTTGGTATTGGAATTTTTATCGGGACGACAATGATCGGAAGTGACGTGATCTTGAAGCAGCAAGAGCGCCTGGTAATGAGCCTCCAGGAAAAATTCGACTCTCTACGGGAGGAGAACCAGAAAGCAGCAGAAACCATTGCCGAACTTGAAGCTGAACGCGCTCTCCAAGAGGAGTTTAACCGTTTGGTATTCCCGGTACTCGTCCAGGGAAAGCTGCAAGGACGGAATATTGCAATCATCAATACCTATTGTAAGGAAGAACATGACTTTCTCGTTAATGTCCTGCGGATGGCTGGAGCAAATGTCCAGTCTCTGACCGGGGTCAATCTTTCTCTCCTCGAAAAACCCGAACTCCACCAAGAGATTACCCAACTTCTGGGCTTGGAAGGTGAGTCTGAGCAAAATAGTGTTCTGCAAACCTTTGCCAGGAGGCTTTCTCTAGCCCTGATCTCCGGTAGAGATCAGGAGTTCGTGGGTTTTCTCGAAGAAAAAGGGATCCTCAAAATCTCGGGAAGTTACGGCCTTCCTGTTGAAGATGTGGTTATCATTGGGGGAAGGGTCAACAAAGACGATGTTAGCATTAAGTTTTTCGACCTGGTACTAGCCAAGACTCTAAAGAGCAACGGGATCAAGGTTTACGGGGTCGAGGACACGAAGGTTCCGGTCTCCTGTATGCGCTATTACCAAAGTGCCCAAATACCCACGGTCGACAACATCGACACCATCTACGGTCAGTTCGCTTTAATCAGAGCGCTCGAAGGGTTCCCCGGGAATTACGGAGTCAAAGATACTGCAGACAGTTTTCTGCCACCTCTAAGTTAGGGGAGATGGTTTTGCTTTCAGTACTGATCCCTGCTTACAATGAAGAAGAAACAGTTGCTCGAACAGTGGAAGCGGTGCGGAAGGTAAAAGGTGTTGCTCAGATCCTGGTGGTTGACGATGGTTCCACTGATGAGACCGAAAAGCAGGCAAGACTTGCTGGGGCTGAAGTCCTCCGACTGGAGCGGAATCTGGGCAAAGGAGAAGCACTGAATCGGGGAGTTCCTTTACTCACGCAGCCGCTAATTGCTTTTCTGGATGCCGACCTCGGAGAAAGTGCCGGAGAGTTAGAGAAACTGGCTGCCCCTGTAGTTGCCAACCAGGCTGATCTGGCAATTGCTGCTTTTCCTCCTGTGAAAAAAGGCGGGGGTTTCGGTTTGGTCAAAAAACTTGCCCGAACAGGTGTCTATCTGTTGAGTGGGCTCTGTCTTGATAGCTCTCTATCAGGTCAGAGGGTAATGACGCGAGAAGTCCTCAATGCGGTCCTTCCCTTCGCTCCTGGCTATGGTGTAGAGGTGGCGATGACGGTGAGGGCAGCCAGGAAAGGCTTCCGGATTGTGGAAGTGCCGACATCAATGAGACACCGGGTTACAGGAAGGGACCTGGCAGGTTTCTGCCACCGAGGCAAACAGTTCAGGGACGTGCTTCTGGCATTGTTGAAGGAGCTCTGGTTAAGGTGAAACCTACTGAAATCATTCTCGGACTAGGCTTGGGATTTCTTCTTACTTTGTTTTTCTTTCCTTTTTTTGTGAGGGTCTTCCAGAAAGGAAGAGCTACCTCCCTGAACTATCGAGGAGAACCCATTCCTACAGCTACCGGCTCTGTTTTTGTCTTTGTCTACCTCCTTTTTGTGATCTTGGTGTGCAGATGGTGGGAATCCAATTTTCTCATTCCCTTTTTCGTTGGAGTTATGATTTTTTCCTTTTTAGGGTTTCTTGACGACCTTTTAGGTTCGCGGGAAAAGAGGGGCTTACGCGGCCACTTCCAGGCACTCCTCAGGGGAGAACTGACGACCGGGGGATTAAAAGCGATCGGAGGAGTTCTCGGCGCACTTTTCGTGAGCAGCATTACTTTTCCCTCGCGTCCCTGGTGGGAGGTCCTCACGGCCACACTGCTGATTGCTCTTTCTGCTAATGCTCTCAATCTCCTTGACTTAAGACCTGGAAGAGCAATCAAAGGCTTTTATCTCTGGTTTTTCGCTCTTGTTCTTGGGTTTCGGGAGGGTTGTCTCTTTTTGCTGCTTCCTCTTGCAGGTGGTTTGCTTGCCTACGCTCCTTACGATTTCAAGTCAAAAGTAATGCTTGGTGATTCCGGTTCCAACCTCCTGGGAGCCAGTCTGGGAATGGTAACAGCCTGGGTACTTCCTTTTTCGACCCAGCTTGTGGTTGTCTTGCTCCTGGTGCTTTTTCACCTGTTTACTGAGAAGTACTCCTTGACTGAGGTCATTGAAAAGAATTCTTTTCTAAGGTTTCTGGATAACCTTGGTAGAGGAGAATGATCTATCTGCCCTAAAAAATTGATCCAGTTCATCCTTGCGCTCGCTCTCGTACTCCGGTTGACACTTCTGATGGTGCCGCATGAACGGCATGAAGGTCTAGAGGGGGAAAAGTGTGTCTGAATTTAAGGTTAATGAAGAAAGGTTGAAGCAGGAGTTTATCAGACTGGCAGAGATATCTTCTCCTTCTTTCAGAGAAAGGGTGCTTGCTGAGTATCTTATCGAACGTTTGCAGCAATTAGGACTTTCTGTGGAAGAGGATCAGGCAGGGAGGAAGATTGGCGGAGACTGCGGCAATCTAATTGCCCACCTACCTGGTAAGGAGGACTGCCCTCAGATCTTTTTCTGCGCCCATATGGATACCGTAGAACCTGCTGATGGGGTCAAAGTGGTTTTTGAAAATGGGGTCTTTCGAAGCGCGGGAGAGACGATCCTCGGTGGGGATGATAAGGCAGGCATTGCGGCAATCCTCGAGGTTCTGCAAATGTTACGAGAAACCGGGGTTTCTCATGGTCCTCTAGAGGTCATTTTCACTGTTGCTGAGGAACAGGGTCTTTTGGGAAGCAAGAACCTTGATTTTTCAAAAGTGAGGGCAAAGTTCGGTTATGTTCTCGACTGCAGTGGTGACCCTGGGACGATGATCATCGGAGCACCTGCTCAGACGAGGATCAATGTCAGGGTCCAGGGTCGCGCTGCCCACGCTGGAATCGACCCCGAAAGGGGTATTAACGCAATTCAGGTGGCAGGAAAAGCTCTTGCCCAGTTGCGCCTCGGCCGGATTGATCAGGAAACAACGGCAAATATCGGGCTCATTAAAGGTGGGAAAGCGACAAAT
The DNA here is from genome assembly GCA_001508855.1 of Thermoanaerobacterales bacterium 50_218. Lineage (GTDB taxonomy): Bacteria > Bacillota > DSM-12270 > Thermacetogeniales > Thermacetogeniaceae > 50-218. The sequence goes on along the minus strand of LGFL01000003.1, from coordinate 51,316 downwards.
ATCGTCCCAGATTCGGTTTTCCTTCAGGGTGAAGTGAGGAGTCTAGTCAAAGAAAAAATGGAAACACTGACAAAAGAGATTTCCGAGACATTTGCCAGAGTTGCCGCCGCGGAAGGGGCAAGGTGCGATTTCTGGGCAGAGTTTCTTTACCCAGAGTTTCACCTCGACATAAAGTCACCTGTTCTTGAACTTGCCGCTAAAGCAGCCCGCAGGGCTGGACTTCCAGTCCGCTACGAAACCAGTGGCGGTGGCAGTGATGCCAACATTTTCAATGCCGCTGGTCTTCCTGCTGCCAATCTGAGCATTGGGATGAGACAGGTGCATACTGCTGAGGAGTACTTGCTCCTCAAAGACCTTGTGGATGTTGCCAGATGGCTCTGGGAGATCATCAGGGTAGTAATAAAGCAGGAGTGGGACAAACCTTGATTGTCTGGAAGAAAGGGCGAGTTTCGCGGGTTCTGGAAAGCAGGCCGGAGTTGCAGGAACTGGAAGTAGAGGTCGAGGGAAAAAGCGCCCTAGCCTGGAATTATCCTTCACTTACAGGAAAGGCCAGTCCTGGGGATGAGGTTTACCTAAATGCTACCGCTGTTGAGCTTGGTTTAGGAAGCGGAGGGTATCATTTCGTCATCGCCAATCTTACGAAAATCCCTTCGACGCAGAAAAAAGAGGGACACATCATCAAACTTCGCTACACACCTTACCAGTTACAAGTTTTAAGTGTCGAAGAAGAGGTGAGTCCTTACAGGAGGGAACTGGAGAGTTTCCAGTCTCTTTCTGGAACCCCGGTGATTGTTGGGGAACTCCACAGCATGCTGGCGCCTGCAGTTGCTGGCTGCCTGGCGGGAAGTGAAGAGAAGGTAAGGATCGTTTACGTGATGACAGATGGTGCTGCTCTTCCCCTCCAACTGAGCAAAAGTGTCAGGGAATTGAAGGAAAAAGGGATGCTTTCGGGAACAGTGACCACCGGTCACGCCTTTGGAGGAGACCTGGAAGCTGTGAACATTTACTCCGCTCTGATCGCTGCTTTTGCAGTTTTTCACGCAGATGTGATCATTGTGACAATGGGTCCAGGAATTGTGGGAACAGGGACGAGGTGGGGAACAACAGCCTTAGAACAAGGAGAAATCATCAATGCTGTGAATGTTTTGGGAGGAAGACCAATTGCCATTCCCAGGATGAGTTTTGCTGACCCCCGGCCCAGACACCGAGGAGTGAGTCACCATACCCTCACTGCCCTTGGCGAGGTTGCTCTTTCACCCGCATGGGTTCCCCTGCCAGAGCTACCTCCAGATCAGTTGGCCCTAGTGAAACAGCAACTCAAGGAGGGAGGAGTTCTGAAAAAACACCGGGTCGTGGTCAGAAACGGAGAGGCTGCTCTTTGCTACCTAGAAAAAAAAGGAATCATGGTTCAGAGCATGGGAAGGAAACCAAGTGATGACCCTGCTTTCTTCCTGAGTGCCGGTGCCGCAGGCTTGGTAGCGGCAGAATTTCTCAAAGAGAAGGGTGGAGATTGATGAGTAAACTGTTTGAGGAAAAAACGATCAAGACTGAAGGAATCTTTCAGGGAAAGATCATCAAGGTAAGAGTCGATACTGTCCTGCTTCCTAATGGAAACACGGCAACGCGGGAAGTTGTTGAACATCCCGGGGCTGTTGCCATAGCAGCAGTGAATGAAAGGAACGAAGTGATTTTCGTCCGTCAGTTTCGCAAACCGGTAGAGGAGACCCTCCTCGAGTTGCCTGCGGGAAAGCTCGATCCTGGTGAGGAACCCCTTACTTGCGCCCAGAGAGAACTTGAGGAGGAAACAGGTTACCGCGCCAAGGAGTGGAAACACCTCTTCTCTTTCCACACTTCTCCAGGATTCAGTGATGAAATCCTCCACCTTATGCTGGCCGAGGGTTTGGAGACAGGCGAGGCCCATCCTGATGGAGAAGAATTTCTAGAGATCGTTTGGGTTCCTCTCGAGAAGGCACGCCAGATGATCTTCGAGGGAGAGATCAAAGACGCCAAAACGATCATTGGAATCTTAGCCCTTGATTATCTGGTGAGGGAAAATGCTCGTTGAATATTTCGGAGACCTGCACATCCACCTAGGGCGAACACTTGATGGTTTTCCTGTCAAAGTAACTGCTGCCCGCAATCAGACTCTCCCAAACGTTTTGGAAGAAGCCAAGAGGAAAGGCCTCGACATCTTGGGGATCGTTGACTGTGCGTGTCCCCGAGTTTTCAGGGAATTTGAGGATCTGCTCAGGAAGGGGAGGGCAGAAGAACTACCAGAAGGTGGGGTTCGTTATGGTGACGATCTCACAGTAATTCCCGGGGTGGAAATCGAAGCAACAGAAGAAAACGGACGACATGCCCACTGGCTTGCTTATTTTCCTCACCTAGACCGACTGCGGAGTTTTATCGAATTCCTAAAAAAACACCTCTCCAACCCCAATTTGAGCACCCAGAAGTGTCCTCTACCTGCGAGAGTTCTCCTTTATGAGGTTGTGGAAAGGGGAGGGATTTTCTTTCCTGCTCACGCCTTTACACCTCACCAAGGTGTTTACGGACAGTGCACTGCTTCCCTTCGAGAGCTTTTAGGAAGCGATGGCATCCAGTTGATCTTTGCCCTCGAACTGGGACTGAGTGCTGATACGGAACTTGCTGATCACCTTGCCGAACTCTCAGAAATTACCTTTCTGAGCAATTCTGATGCCCACTCTCTCAAAAGCCTGGGCCGAGAATACAACGTTTTTGAGCTAAAAGCGGCAAACTGGGAGGAACTTTTGAAGGCCCTGAAGAGGGAGGAAGGGCGCAAGGTTAAGGCCAACTACGGACTCGATCCCAGACTGGGCAAATACCACCGCACTTTCTGCCTGAGTTGCAAGAGAATTGCCGAGCAGGAACCACCTGTTCTAAAATGTCCTTACTGTGGAAGCCAAAATGTAGTCAAAGGAGTTCTTGACCGGATCCGGGAGATTGGAGAATGGTCCGAATCCCATTCCCCATCACACCGACCTCCTTATTATTACCAAGTTCCTCTGCACTTCTTACCAGGTGTCGGGCCGAGGACGATAGAAAAGCTTCTGAGCAGGTTTGGCACAGAAATGAGGGTTCTCCACGAAGCGAGTCTTGAAGAACTGAAGGATACCGTGGGCACGAGGATTGCCGAACTTATTTGGGAAGCACGGCATGGAAAGCTGAGGATTGAAGCTGGAGGAGGGGGGACCTACGGAAAGGTCTTCAAAGAAGCGAAAGCTAGAGATGAGACCCATAACCGTAGCTGCTGATGCCAGTGGTGCTTATGAAGCTGCAAGAAGAGGGGATATTGTCTTAATCGTTGATGTTGTTGATATGGGAACCACGCTTGAAGCTGCTCTTCAGGCCGGGGCAAAACTTGTGCTTGGTGCTGCTCCCGCTGGCCTCAAGGTGCCAGTTCCGGTGAACCCACGACGCATTGGAAAGTTCGCCGCAGAAAAGGCTCAAGAATTCGAGACTGGGGTGGTAGTCATTGCCGAGCCGCGTGTTGCTAGAGATGAAGAACGCCAGTTGAGTGCTGCTGAAGTTCTCTGCGGCCTCAGAGAAGAAGGCCTCCGGATCAGTAAGGTTTACCCCAACATGGGTGCAGAAACAGTAAAACTGGTGGACTTCCGTGACCAGGTTGTTGTGGCTGTTTCTGCCAATGGAGGAACAGCTTACGATGCTGCCTTTAACGCCGGTGCTGACGTATTTACAGCAACAGTGGCTCGGACTTATGGCTACACAGGATGGGAGAATGCCGAGTTTGCCGTTGAAAGGGTTCTGAAACTGGCTTCCCAAAAAAGAGGTGGGATTACGGTAGTGGCAGCCAGCAGCAAGGCTTTAGAAGATGTACTGGCAGCTCATTATCTCGCCCGGGCTTTGCAAAGACACTTTTTTCGGGGTGTCTAAATGGAATCTGCTGCTTTTTGAAAGCATAGGATTGTTAAGAACCACTTGGTAACTGGCGGGATAGCTGATGCAACTACCAGTTTTGCGGATTTCTTTTGGCCCCAAGGAAAAGATCTTAATTCCCTTGTTTCTGGTCACTGGGTCTTTTATCATTGGGGTGGTTGCTGGTGCCCTCTTCTTGCGCTTTTTGGACCCTGTGCAGCATCAGGAATTATGTTCCTATTTAGAAAGCTTTCTCCGAGGGACGGGAACACCCACATCGGGTTTGACTTCATCGGAAAAGCTCCTGCTGTGGTGGCTGGCCTTGAAGATTCAGTTGATCTCTTTACTCTTACTCTGGTTTTCAGGGCTGACAGTCTTGGGAGTTCCGTTGATCTTGTTTGTTGTCGGTGCTCGAGGGTTTATCCTCGGGTTTACAGTTGGCTTTTTAGTTAAAGAGAGGGCCGCGGAGGGTATTTTCCTGGCCGTCGCGGCGATTTTACCCCAGAATCTCTTTTATGTTCCAGCACTTCTTGGTGCTGCGATCATCGCCTATTATTTTTCCAGTTTCTTGCTTCTAGGTTTCGGTAAAGGCTTTAACTGGTACAATTTTATTGTTTACACTTTTCTGTTTGTTCTTATTTTTTTGTTACTTCTGGTTGGGACACTCGTGGAGGCGTATCTAGTCCCTGGGGTTATGCGGCTGGTGTTGCTTTTCTCTTGAAACTTCTGGAAAATTTTAGCGGGGGTCTTCTGCGTGGCTGATGCCAGGATTTTGTCCGAATTTTTGAACTATCTTCGCGTGGAAAGAGGTCTTTCGGCCAATACCGTGGAATCTTACCGTTATGACCTCCTGAGATTCCAGGAGTACCTTAAGCAAAGAGGGCTGCTTGTGAGTGAAGTATCTCAAAGTGTAATTGTCGACTACCTTTCCCGCCAGCGGGAACAGGGTAAGGGAACCCGGACAATTTCCCGGTATCTTGCTGCAATTCGCTGCTTTTACCACTACTTGCTTCACGAACACCAAATCGCGGCCGATCCTACTGAGGGTCTGGAATCTCCCAAGCTGGAAAAAAATCTTCCGCGGGTTTTGAGTGTTGAAGAAGTGGAACTGCTTCTTTCTCAACCGGATTTACGAACTGCGACTGGACTCCGCGACCGGGCGATGCTCGAGTTGATGTACGCGACAGGGATGCGGGTTTCCGAACTCTTGGGATTAAACATGGAAAACTTGAGCCTTGACTCCGGGTTCGTCAGGTGTCTAGGAAAAGGGCGCAAAGAAAGGATTATTCCGGTAGGGATGATTGCTGTCCGCTACATGAAAGAATATCTCGTAAGGGGAAGGCCAAGGCTGAGAAGAAACTCCTGGGAAAGGGCGGTTTTTTTGAATCGTAGTGGGAAACGACTTTCGCGTCAGGGCTTTTGGAAGGTTCTCAAAAGTTATGCCCAACAAGCAGGCATCAGAAAAAAAATCAGCCCACATGTTCTACGCCACTCGTTTGCCACTCATCTCCTGGAAAATGGTGCCGATCTCCGGGTCGTTCAGGAGATCCTCGGTCACGCCGATATCACCACTACGCAAATCTACACCCACATAACCCAGGTGAAGTTGAGGGAGGTCTATGAAAAGACACACCCGAGAGCATAAAAAGTTCGCTGGAAAAAAGAAGGCCCTGTTACTCGTTCTCGATGGGGTAGGTGTAGGGGAGCTACCTGATGCTGTGGCTTATGGAGATCAGGGTTCCTGCACGCTCGGCAACCTGGCACGGGCGGTTGGGGGATTAGATCTCCCTAATCTCCGGCTCCTCGGTCTCGGAAACATTATTCCCATCTCCGGGGTTACTCCGGTAGAACAACCCAGGGCTGCCTATGGAAAGATGAAGATGCAGGCCGCAGGTAAGGACTCCACGAGCGGACACTGGGAGTTGACCGGGGTGATCCTGAAGAAGCCATTCCCGGTTTACCCGAACGGCTTTCCTCCTGAAGTGATCACTGCTTTCGAGTCGCGGATCGGGAGAAAAGTTCTGGGGAACAAGCCTGCTTCAGGAACGGTAATTATCGAAGAGTTGGGGCGGCAGCATCTGGAGACCGGATGTCCCATTGTTTATACTTCAGCAGATAGTGTTTTTCAGGTTGCTGCCCATGAAGAGATCATCCCTGTACCTCAGCTTTACCGGATGTGCGAAATCGCCCGACAGATCCTCACTGGGAAGCATGCCGTAGGGAGAGTAATCGCTAGGCCGTTTATCGGGAAGCCAGGCTCCTTCCAGCGCACACCGCGGCGGAGGGACTTCTCTCTTCCTCCCCCCCGACCGACACTTCTCGACCACCTCCAGGAAGCGGGGTATGAAGTCGTTTCTGTAGGAAAAGTTGCTGATATTTTTGCAGGGCAGGGAATTACCACGAAAATTCCTGCAAGTGGCAACAAGGAAATTTGCCTGAAGGCCCTTGATGCTTTTGAGGAACTCGAGGAAGGACTGGTAGTTGCCACCCTCGTTGATTTTGACACCCTTTACGGACACCGCAACGATTGTCGAGGGTTTGCGCGGGCATTAGCTGAATTTGACCAGTTCCTCCCTAAAATCCTTGAAAAACTGGCTCCAGGTAGCCTCCTGGTGATTACTGCTGACCATGGCTGTGATCCCACAACACCGAGCACTGATCACTCGCGCGAGTACGTTCCCCTGCTGATTTCGGGACCAGATATCGAGCCCCTTCCTGTGGGTACCCGTCAGACAATGGCTGATCTGGGAGCAACACTCGCTCACTTCTTCGGAGTCGAGACTGGAGAAGGAACACCGATTCTCGAAATTTTCAAGTCTGATCTCTTCTAAGTGGAGGTGATTTTTTGCAGGTCATCGACCTGATCACCAAAAAGCGGGATGGAGGGAAACTTACTGAAGAGGAAATCGATTTCCTCGTTCAAAGCTATACGCGAGGAGAAATACCAGATTATCAGATGTCAGCTTTTCTGATGGCTGCTTTCTTGCAAGGCCTTGATTTTTCCGAAACGAGGTTCTTGACAAAGGCGTTTATCTCCTCAGGGGAAGTCCTTGATTTGTCCGATATCCCTGGTCTCAAGGTCGACAAACACAGCACCGGAGGTGTTGGAGATAAGACAACCCTTGTAGTGGTTCCCCTTGTTGTTGCCGCAGGGGCAACCGTGGTCAAACTGGCAGGTCGGGCTCTTGGTCACACTGGGGGAACAATCGACAAACTGGAGAGCATTCCCGGGTTTCGAGTGGATCTCCGGCCCAGGGAGATAAAAGAAATCGCCAAAAGGGTCGGTGCAGTGATCTCTGAACAAACTTCGAACCTTGTCCCTGCAGATAAGAAGATCTACGCCCTCAGAGATGTCACCGCCACAGTCGACTGCATCCCCTTGATCGTCAGCAGCATCGTCTCCAAAAAAATAGCTTGTGGAACAGACTGTATTGTCTTCGATGTTAAGGTTGGTTCTGGGGGTTTTCTTCCCGACCTTGAGTCTGCTCGCCGACTGGCTGAAATGATGGTTGTTCTGGTCAAGCAATTCGGTAAAAAAGCGGTGGCAGTTCTCAGCAACATGGAACAGCCTCTGGGATTTTCTGTGGGAAATGCCCTCGAAGTTCGGGAGGCGATCCTCACCCTGCAGGGTAGGGGACCCCAAGACCTGGTGGAACTCTGTCTCGAATTGGGGAGCCAAATGCTCGTGTTGGCTGGTATTGTTCCCTCGGCAAGTGCTGGGAAGGAAAAGCTGGTGAAACTGCTCCGGGAAGAAGCAGGTTTGGAAAAACTGCGGGAGATGATCCTAGCCCAGGGGGGCAACCCTGACGTTGTCGCCAATTTGGACCTTCTTCCTTGTTCTTCGCAAATACTGGAGGTCAAGTCAGGGTGTGCGGGTTATATCAAAGAGATTAAGGCAAGAAGTATTGGGAATGCGGCTCTCCTGCTGGGAGCGGGCCGGCTGAATAAGGGTGACCAAGTTGACCCTGCAGCAGGGCTGACCTTAATGAAGAAGGTGGGGGATTACGTTTCGCCTGGAGAGACCCTTGCCGTGCTTCACTTTAACAACAGCAGACACCTCGATGAAGCAAAGAAACTGGTCGAAACCGCCTTTCACTTTTCCGCTGAACCCCCAGTGACACCTCCCCTTGTCCATAAAGTCATCTCTCCCGACTTTCAAGCTGATGAGTAAAAATGGAAAGGGGTTCCTGGAGTTAATCATTTTAAAAGTGCAGATAATAAAGGGGAGAACGTGCAAGGGGGGATTTGATGCTTTTCCGCAGAGTTCTAGCGATCGTTGTCACCTTCACCATCTTCCTTCAGTTGTTTCCTGTTTCCCTGGCCGAGGCGGAAGCGAATGTGCCTCTAGAGACTAATGCCGTGTCTGCGGTGCTAATGGAAGCGAGTACAGGAAAGATCCTTTACTCCAAAGAACCCCACAAGCGGGTTGCCCCGGCCAGTGTTACCAAAGTAATGACCTTGCTCGTGGCAGTCGAGGCAATTGCCAAAGGAAAAGTTAGTTGGGAAGACCGGGTCATTGCTAGTGAGGAAGCCTGGAAACTTGGCGGTTCCCAAATTTGGCTGGAGCCTGGAGAAGAATTTTCGCTTAGGGAGATGTTAATTGCAATTGCTGTGGGGTCAGCAAACGACGCCTGTGTGGCGGTTGCTGAACACATCGCTGGAAGTCACCAGGCATTTGTTCATTTGATGAACCAGAAAGCGAAGTCACTGGGTTTGAAGAACACTCATTTCGTGAATGCCTACGGTCTTCCTGCTGAAGACCATTACACGAGTGCTTATGACATGGCCCAGATTTGCCGCGAATGCCTAAAATATCCCGAATTACTGGAGTTGACCTCGATTAAGCACTACGACAAGCTGCGTGGTGGAAGGCCAAAGCTCGATAACACTAATAAACTTTTGTGGTGGTACCAGGGAACAGACGGCTTTAAGACTGGCTGGACCTCAGAAGCAAAATACTGCTTAGCTTCGACAGTGAAAAGAGATGGGTTGCGCTTGATCTGCTGCGTCTTCGGTGTTCCTGAGCCGCGCGGCCACTTTCGGGAATCGATCAAGATTTACAACTGGGGTTTTGCTAACTACGCCTTTAGGGAAGTTGCTTCCCCTGAAAAGGTGATTATTTCGGTTCCTGTTGCCAAGGGCGAAAAAGATAAGGTCAAAGTCGGGGTAGCCAAAAAGGCCGGGGTTGTGGTGAAAAAGGGGGAAGATGTGGAGGTCAAGACACAGGCAAACCTGCCTTCTTTAGTAGCTGCACCTGTGCGTAAAGGAGAAGTCTTAGGGGAGCTCTTAATTCTTGCTGATGGCAAGGCCGTGGAAAAGGTGCCCCTTGTAGCCAAAGAAAGCGTTCCCAGAGCAAGCTTTTGGCTTCTTTTTAAAAAGTTCTTGGGCTTTTTTGTCGCCTAGAGAAACTTGCAGGAGAGATTCCATCAATCGAACAGTTTGGGGTGGGACACTTTTCCACCCCTAACTTTTCTGTTGTCACAGCACTATCCCAAAAATTAGCAGGATTTTTTCTCTTTCTGGAGAAAGAATTTCTTCAAGGGGGGAGAAACGTTGAGTCTCGAAATTGAAAAACGTGATAATGCTCTGATTGTCCGCGTTTACGGTGAGTTCGACCTGCGAGCAGCAGAATTTCACCGGCATGATATTGACGAAAAGTTTAGAACCCAGGGAGCAAAACACATCATTTTTAACCTGGGTGGACTAACGTTCATCGACAGCTCTGGTCTAGGTGTAATTTTGGGCCGTTACCGCAAGGTTACCGAGAACGGCGGTCGGGTGGCGATCACCAATGTTCCCCCAAGGTTCAACCGGATTCTCGAATTATCAGGCGTTAACCGCCTAATTCCTGTTTATGATGATGAGGCCGAGGCTCTGCGAGAACTCGCTTGAAAGGGAGAGGAGATCTTTGAAACCATCTAATAAAATGAGACTGGAATTCTTGAGCCTTCCTGAGAATGTGGGACTGGCACGGGTGGCAGTGGCAGCATTTGTGGCTGGTCGCGACCTTCAGGTGAACGAACTCGAGGAAATCAAGGTCGCTGTTTCTGAGGCAGTTACTAATTCCATTATCCACGGCTACAAGGAAAGATCCGATGGAGTGATCTCAGTAACAGCTTCTCTTTACGATCGCTTTCTGGAAGTTGTGGTTGAGGATCAAGGAAAAGGGATGAGTGACCCAAACCAAGTAATGAAACCTGGTGTTGGTACGGATCCAGAGCGGGTTGGCCTTGGGTTCATGTTCATGAAGTCTTTCATGGATGAGGTTGATGTATGGTCAGAACCAGGGCAGGGGACAAAGGTGAAGATGGTCAAGCTTCTCCCAGATAAAACAAATACTCCTGGTAACTCCCGTGAAAATGGGGGCTGAGGATGAGCAGTTTGCAGGACTTGGGTTTGTTTGATTTTCCATTACTGTCTGAACAAGAAGTCTCCCGACTGTTGAAAAAGGTGCGCAAGGGTGACTTAAAAGCACGAGAGAAGTTGATCAACTCCAATTTGCGGCTGGTGCTAAATATTGTCAAGCGGTTCGAGGTTTGGGGGTATGAACGAGAAGAACTCTTTCAGATCGGAGTAATTGGCTTGATCAAGGCGATTGATAATTTCGATCCCTCGCGGGGGGTAAAATTTTCCACTTACGCTGTGCCGATGATCATTGGAGAAATCCGGCGTTTCCTCAGGGATGACCAACCGATCAAAGTGAGCAGAGCGTTAAGAGAAAGCGGATTTAGGGTCAAAAAGGTGCGGGCAGCCCTGGAGCGGAAGTTGGGAAGAGAACCAACGATCAATGAGATCGCTCAGGAGATGGGAATCGCAAAAGAAGAAGTGGTGATGGCAATGGAAGTAATGCAAGCTCCTTCCTCGGTTTTTGAGCCACTTTACCAGAGCAATGGTGACCACATACGTGTTCTCGATTCTTTGAGTTCGGACAAGGACCAGGAATCATTCTGGTGTGAAGAGATTTCCCTTAAAGAAGCGCTTGGTGCTTTGCCTGCGAGGGAAAGACAGATCATCTGGATGCGGTTTTTTCTAGACAAGACCCAGACCGACATTGCTTCAGCACTGGGATTATCCCAGGTCCAGGTTTCGAGACTGGAACGAAAAGCGGTAGAGATGCTTCGAAAACTTCTTTCTCATTAAACTCTTACTCCCATTTCTGTCTCTCTTTCTGTTTCTCCCGCCCAAAGCTGATACCTCTTTTATATGTCCGGCAGCAGGACGCCATTCTACTGAAGTTTTCTGCCTCTTTCCTGAGCTTTCAGTTGTGCTTTTCTCCTTCTTGAAGACCTGGCACATACTGTTTCCGGTTTTTTCTTCCTGGAGTACTTCAGAGCAGTTTCCAGGCGTATATTCCAGTCCCTCCCTGGAAATAATAAAAAGGGTTGAAGAAGAAAAGGAGGGTTGAGATTTGCACGTAAAAGTTGTTGAACTTGTTGGGGAATCTCCTAATAGCTGGAAAGATGCTGTCAGATCTGCGGTCAGGGAAGCCTCAAGAACAATAACAAATATCTCCGGAGTTGAGGTGATGAACCTCACGGCAAATGTCCAAGATGGCGAATTGGTGGAGTATAAGGCAAACGTAAAGATCGCCTATACTGGAGAAGACAGTCGTGAATTCAAGTAGGTCACGAGGTGGTTCCCCTTGACTGGTTATAAGGCAGGAGTACCGTTTGTGGTACTCCGTTAATTTTTGAAACGAGGTCAAAGAATACTACCGAAAAGTAGAGGAAATAATGAAGAGGGGATGAGTGTGAACCAGCAGCAAAAGCGACAGCGGGAAATGCAGGAGGAGTACCGGGAACTTATCCAGGAGATTAAACCAAAACCCCCGGTTTTGCGAAACTGCATTCTTGCGTTCACAGTAGGTGGGCTGATTTGCCTGGTAGGACAAATTTTCCTTCATTTGTATTCAACTCAAGGACTGGGAGTAAAAGAGGCAAGGGCGGCAACAGCAGCAACGATGATTTTCCTGGGTGCTCTACTTACAGGTCTTGGGATCTACGATGTCATCGGGAAATACGGGGGAGCGGGGTCGATTGTTCCCATCACGGGGTTTGCCAACTCCATTGTCGCTCCTGCAATGGAATTCAAGAGGGAGGGCTTTATCTTTGGGGTAGGAGCCCGGATCTTCACTACCGCCGGTCCAGTTCTTGTTTATGGCTTCCTGATCTCTGTCCTCATCGGGATTATCTACTATTTGGTGCACTAGGGTGAAACCATGGGGAGCAAAGTAGGACAACATTCGATCAGTTTTAGCCGGCCTCCAGTAATTACAGTAGGAACAACCATAGTTGGCCCTATTGAGGGGAAGGGGCCACTTGCTCAGACCTTTGACTGGATTTTAGAAGACCTTCTCTTTGGTGAAAAAAGCTGGGAAAAAGCGGAGCGGAAAATGCTCCAGGAGAGTGCGAAACTGGCGCTAAAAAAGAGAAATCTTCAAGAACAGGATGTCGATTTTTTTCTCGCAGGTGATCTCCTCAATCAAACCGTCTCTTCCAATTACGCTGCCAGGTGTCTAGGAATTCCCTTTTGGGGTCTTTTTGGTGCTTGTGCCACTTTTGTGGAGGCAATGCTGTTGGGGAGTATGATTATCGATGGCGGCTTTGCCAGCAAAGTTTTGCTTGCCGCTTCTAGCCATCATAATACAGCAGAGCGCCAGTTTCGGTTTCCTACGGAACAGGGGAACCAGCGACCGATGACTTCTCAGTGGACAGTGACCGGGAGCGGTGCTCTCCTCCTAGAAGATAACGGGGAAGGGCCGCGGATCACCCTGGGAACTGTGGGTAAGGTGGTCGATCTCGGGATCTCTGATGTCAACAACATGGGTGCGGCGATGGCTCCTGCAGCAGCAAGTACTCTGATCAGCCACTTTCAGGATACGGGAACAGGTCCCAATTCTTACGACCTGATTTTGACCGGAGATTTAGGGAAAGTAGGCAGGGAAGTGCTGAAGGAGCTTCTGAAAAAAAGGGGCTATCTTGTGGAAGACAACCTCAATGACTGCGGGTTGCTCATATACGATCTGGAAAAACAGGACATGCACGCTGGAGGAAGTGGCTGTGGCTGTTGTGCCGTCGTTTTTTCTGGACTGCTCTTGAGTCAGTTGCGGGAAAAGCAATTTCATAAAGTGCTTCTTGTAGCCACCGGGGCCCTGATGAGCCCAGCAATCGTGCAGCAAGGAGAAACGATCCCTGGTATTGCTCATGCAGTTGTCATCGAATCAGGTTGATTTAAGGTGGGGTGAAGCTCGTGAAATTCCTTCTGGCTTTCCTTGTTGGTGGGGCAATTTGTACCATTGGACAGCTTTTGATGGATCTGACCAGGTCTTCGATTACCCCAGCTCACATCCTCGTCGGCTACGTCACTGGGGGAGCGATCTTGAGTGCCCTTGGCCTCTACCAGCCCCTCGTTGATCTGGGTGGTGCTGGTGCGGTGATCCCACTATCGGGTTTCGGTCACAGCCTTGCCCAAGGAGCTATAGAAGCCGCTCGGATCAAAGGTTTGCTTGGTGCCTTTTCAGGTGGGCTGGAAGCCACTGCGGTTGGGATTGCTGCCGCTGTGGTCTTCGGCTATGTAATGGCTGTGATCTTTAACCCACGTGGTTGATTCAAAAAGTTCTCCAAAGGGGGTTAACTCGTTTATTGGCGTCTGGAGAAAAAACCAAAGTCAGCAAGTGTCTCTCGGAAAACGTAGCCCACCTTCATCAAGCCCTGGGGGTTGATGATAACTTCGATGTGATCACCAGGGAACTGAAAATTGCTGGGAAAGAAGCAGTTTTGCTCTTTGTCGATGGTTTGTGCAGGGACGAAATTCTGGTTTATCTGCTGTGGGTGCTTTTTGGGATTCCCCGTGAAGAGTTACTACCACTAACACTCGCCAAGATCGTCAAGGAAAGGCTTCCATACGCTGAGATCCAGACACTCGATGCCCTTGAGGATATCGTTGACACCGTTCTTGCAGGGCCCCCGGTTCTGCTTGTAGATGGCCTCGACCAAGGAATTGTCATTGATGCCCGGATTTATCCGGCACGCTCTATCGAAGAACCGGACCTGGAACGGGTAGTGCGTGGTTCTCGGGACGGGTTTACAGAAACCCTCGTCTATAATACTGCCTTAATCCGGAGAAGGCTCCGCGATAAGAGGCTTCGCTTTGTTGTTCTCCAGGTGGGAAAGCGGTCGAAAACAGATATTTGTCTGGCTTATTTAGAAGATGTGACCAACCCTGAAATGGTTGCCTTTGTCAGGAACCGCCTCGAGGAAATCGACATCGATGGTTTACCGATGGCTGAAAAATCGGTTGAAGAATTGATCTCCCCGGGAAGCTTTTGGAATCCCTTCCCGAGGGTGCGCTACACCGAGCGCCCTGATGTAGCTGCAGTCCACCTTTTAGAAGGTCATCTTTTGATCCTCGTTGATACTTCCCCGAGTGTGATGATTGTGCCGGCTACCTTTTTCAGCCACATCCAGCACGCCGAAGAGTACAGGCAGAGCCCTTTTGTTGGTGCTTACTTGCGTTGGGTCCGATTTATTGCGATCTTCTCTTCAACTTTTTTACTGCCTTTATGGCTGCTGTTTTCCCTCCAGTCCCATCTGCTTCCCAATTTTTTAAGATTCATCGGCCCCAAAGAAATCGGGAAAATCCCTCTTTTCGGCCAGATCCTTATTGCCGAAATTGCGGTAGATGTCCTGAGGATGGCTGCCATCCACATCCCTTCTCCTTTGGCGACAGCGCTGGGGATCATTGCTGCCGTTCTGTTAGGGGAGATAGCCATCAACATCGGGCTTTTTAACGGAGAAGTCGTTCTTTATACAGCGATCGCCGTGATCGGCAGTTTTGCCACACCGAGTTATGAGCTAAGTATGGCCAATCGTCTTATCAGACTGGGACTTGTGATCCTTGTAGGATTCTGGAAATTACCTGGTTTCCTCGTAGGGATCTTGCTTACCTTCTTCTTGATGGCGAGCAGCAAGTCCTTCGGGATTCCTTATTTTTGGCCGCTAATTCCTTTCAACTGGAACGCCTTAAAGCAGGTCCTCATCCGTTACCCGGTTCCTCTCCACAATCTTCGCCCCTCGGTTCTCAAACCCAAGGATCCCGTTCGGCAGGCTTCCCCTGCTCCGAAGCCAGAAGAAAATAAGTCAGAGAAAAAGGTAAATAAGGTAAAAAAGGCGAATAATGAAGATCTATGAAGCTTGGGTGATTAATCCATAAGTGGACGATTATTTGCTTTTACAGCAAATAATGGCTTAAAATTTAAGTTAGATGGAGACAAGCAATCGCAACCAGTTATTTTATATGGAGAAGGAGCTTATCGATAATGACACGAGTAGGTATTCCCCGAGCACTGCTCTTTTATTACTACTATCCAATGTGGAAAGCTTTCTTCACAGAAATAGGTGTCGAAATCGTGGTTTCACCTCCAACTAACAAAAGGATCCTGGAGGAAGGCTTAAAAGCCGCGCTTGATGAGGCCTGTCTGCCGGTGAAGCTTTATTTTGGACATGTTCTGGCACTTGTGGGAAAAGTAGATTATTTATTTGTTCCCCGGATAATCAGTGCCGAGCAAAAAGCTTACATTTGCCCGAAGTTTATGGGACTCCCTGATATGCTTCGGGCACGTCTTCGTGACTTGCCTCCAATAATTGACATACCTTTAGACTTGCGCCGTCCCGAAAATACACTCGATGATTTCTTGAAAGAAGTGGGACACGTTTTCACCCGTGATCGGTACCTGATCAAGAGAGCAATTGAGGCTGCTCATAGAGCCGATCAGCGTTTTCAAGAACTGCTGGTTAAAGGTTATCTCGTTCCTGAGGTTATTGAAGACCTGCAAGGCTCGGGCAGTTCAAGAAAGGGAGTTGCTCAAAATTGGCGTCCCCTGAAAATCGGCCTGCTGGGTCACCCTTACAACATCTACGATCCTTTTATCAGTATGGACTTAATCGGGAAACTCCACCGCATGGCAGCTGATGTAATTACTGGTGACAATTTACCCAGTGCCGTCATTGATGAGCAGACACGCTTTCTCCCGAAGAGACTTTTCTGGTCACTGAGCAGAAAGCTGGTAGGGGCTGCTTTAAAGTTTTTTGAGAGCGAAAACCTCGATGGAGTGATTTACCTCACATCTTTTGCCTGCGGTCCAGAATCACTGGTAAGTGAACTTGTGACCAGATGGGCAAAAAAGAATTCTTCGTTGCCTTTCATGCTTCTCACTGTCGATGAACACACAGGAGAAGCGGGGATGGTCACCAGGCTGGAAGCTTTCATTGAAATGATCAGGTGGAGGAAAAGAAATGAAGATCACTTATCCGCATATGGGAAACTTGTACATCGTTATTAGAGCTCTTTTGGAAAGCCTCGGGCTGGAACTGGTTTTACCACCCCCTACTTCTCGGAGAACGGTCGAACTTGGTGTTCGCCATGCTCCAGAGTTTGCTTGCTTCCCGTTTAAATTAAACCTGGGAAACTTCATCGAAGCTTACGAACTGGGTGCTGATACTATTTTGATGGCAGGTGGAGTGGGGCCCTGCCGCTTCGGCTATTATGCCCAGGTTCAGCGGGAGATTCTGGAGGACCTTGGTTACCACATGGATATGGTCGTGTTGGAACCTCCGGACACGAGTTGGAGAGAACTGCGCGACAAAATCAGGTACCTCATCGGCAGGAAAAGCTGGTGGGAAGTAATCAAGGCGATCAGGTTTGCCTGGTTTAAAGCACGAGCGGTGGATGTTGTTGAGGAGCAGGTTCTGTATTTGCGGCCTCGGGTTCAACAGACTCTCGAACTGGAAAAGCTCTACAGAGAGGCATTAAAGAAAATCGATGAGGCTCCAGATAAAAAGAGCCTTGACAGGGTCGTTGACCACTACCTTGCTCTGATGAAAGGCTTACCCCAAAAGCCGGGCCCGTTTCTCCGGGTAGGTCTCGTGGGAGAGTTTTTTACAGTCCTCGAGCCGTTCGCTAATTACGATATCGAAAGGCGGCTGGGCAGCCTCGGAGTCGAAGTAAACCGAAGCATCTACTTGAGCGCCTGGATTAACGAGCACCTTTTCAGGGGGCTGCTCAGGGTTAAGGGACTGGAGCACACGAAAGAGCTGGCTGCACCTTATCTGAAGTCATTTGTTGGTGGACACGGCAGAGAAACAGTAGGTTCTACAGTTGACTATGCTCTTCAAGGCTACGATGGTGTAATTCACGTGGCTCCCTTTACCTGTATGCCGGAAATTGTTGCCCATTCAATCCTACCTGCGGTGAGCAAGGACTACGGAATTCCAACACTGACGCTTTACCTCGATGAACATTCTGGTGAGGCTGGGATTGTCACCCGTCTCGAGGCTTTTGTGGATTTGATGGCAGCACGCAGAGAAAGAAAATTGAAAGGAGAAGCAGGGAAATGGATCTTTACCTAGGAATTGACGTCGGTTCAGTGAGCACAAATCTGGTGTTGCTCGATCCCCGAGGAGAACCGTATACCACACCGATTTACCTTCGCACCCAAGGGAGACCAATTGCTGTTGTCCAGGAAGGCCTTTCCATGCTGGCGGAACAGCTTTCCTCCCGGGATCGGGTTTGTGGTGTGGGAACAACAGGGAGTGCCCGCTATCTGGCAGGAGTACTCGTTGGGGCCGATATCATCAAGAACGAGATCACTGCCCACGCTGTTGCCGCCCTTCGGGTGGTCCCTGATGTGAGGACAGTCCTGGAAATCGGTGGGCAGGACTCCAAGATCATCATCATCAGGGATGGGATCGTCGTTGACTTCGCCATGAACACTGTTTGCGCTGCCGGGACCGGTTCCTTTCTCGACCAACAGGCATTTCGGCTGAACATCCCCATTGAGAAGTTTGGGGAACTCGCCCTCCAGGCAGAAAACCCTGTCAGAATTGCCGGCCGCTGCACAGTTTTCGCAGAGTCTGACATGATTCACAAACAGCAACTCGGTCACCCCCTCCCTGACATCATCGCTGGTCTCTGTGAAGCCCTTGTTCGCAATTACCTAAACAACGTGGGTAAGGGCAAGGAAATCCTCCCGCCTGTTGTCTTCCAGGGAGGGGTAGCAGCAAACAAAGGGATGCGGGCTGCGTTTGAGAAGGCGCTGGGAACAGAGATCATCGTTCCTCCCTACTTCAACGTGATGGGTGCTTACGGTGCTGCCCTACTGGCGCGTGATTGGGCACTTCGCAAGGGGCAACCTACGAAGTTCCGTGGCTTCCAGGTCGCTGAACTGAAGTTCCAGACACGCAGCTTTGAGTGCAAGGGGTGCCCCAATAACTGTGAGGTTATCGAAATCAAAGAGGGTGACCACGTCCTTGCCCGCTGGGGTGACAGATGTGGTCGCTGGTCGACGAGCAACATCCCCACAGAAGAACTAATCGCCAAATCAATTTCTTAAAAACTGGTTCCGTCTGTGACAAAGTAATCCTCTCCCTGCTCCTGACTTTCATTTTCACAGACGGATCACAAACTTTTTTTGTTTTCGTTGACAGGAGGGTCGGGGTTTTGGTAAACTAGAGCAAAATTTATTTTTACTAGGCCAGGTGAGCCGAGAAAGGAGAGTTGAGTCTGAGATGAGAGAAAGTGAAGGAGTAGTAAAGGTTTTACTTGAAGAAAAGGAAATTCCCGATTGCTGGTACAACATTCAGGCAGATATGCCTGAACTCCCACCCCCTCCTCTGAATTCCGCTACCAGGCAACCTGTCTCTCCTGAGGACCTCACGGCGGTTTTTCCGCTCGGTTTGATTGAGCAGGAGATCAGCCAGGAGCGCTGGATCGACATTCCCGGAGAGGTTTTGGATGTTTACCGCCTGTGGAGACCAACTCCGCTCTACAGGGCGCGCCGGTTGGAGAAGGCTTTAAAGACGCCTGCTCAGATCTATTACAAGTACGAAGGTGTTAGTCCTGCGGGAAGCCACAAACCAAATACCGCTGTCGCCCAGGCCTTTTACAACAAAAAGGCAGGGATCAAAAAAATCACCACAGAAACCGGTGCCGGGCAGTGGGGAACTGCTTTGAGTATTGCCTGCTGCTTTTTTGGGCTGGAATGCAAGGTTTACATGGTCAGAGTCAGCTATGACCAGAAACCTTATCGCCGCTCCTTTATGGAAGCTTATGGGGCGAAAGTAATCCCCAGCCCCAGCCCTTACACAGAAGCAGGGCGTCGGGTGCTTGAAAAAGATCCTAACTCCTTGGGAAGTCTGGGAATAGCTATCAGTGAAGCAATGGAAGAAGCGATCAACAATAAAGACACAAATTACTCGCTGGGAAGCGTTCTCAATCACGTGCTTTTGCACCAATCAATTATCGGACTGGAAGCAAAAGCGCAAATGGAGAAGATTGGGGTTTATCCTGATGTCGTCATCGGGTGCCACGGTGGGGGGAGCAATTTTGCTGGAATTGCTTTTCCGTTCTTAAAGGACAGGTTTGAAGGCAAAAACGTAAGAGCAGTAGCTGTCGAACCACTGGCCTGTCCTACTCTCACCAAAGGTGCCTACCTCTACGATTACGGCGATACGGCAGGTTTTACACCACTCCTTAAGATGTACACACTTGGGCACGATTTTGTCCCTCCTGGAATCCATGCCGGGGGCCTTCGTTACCATGGAGCAGCTCCTCTCGTCAGCAAACTCTACCATGATGGCTATATCGAAGCTAAGGCATACGGCCAGTTGGAAGTGTTCAAGAGCCTCGTTTTTTTCGCCCGAAACGAAGGTATCCTCCCGGCTCCTGAATCTGCCCATGCTATCCATGCAGCAATAATAGAAGCCGAAGAGGCCAGAGAAAAAGGTGATGAAAGGGTAATCCTGTTTAACCTCAGCGGTCACGGCCACTTTGACCTCACGGCCTACGAGGCTTATTTGAACAATGAACTCGACAATGTCACTTACTCTCAAGCAATGGTTGCTAAAAGCCTGGAGACTGTTCCTAAAATTGAAGTTTGAGCGTAAAGGGTGCCAGGAATCACGAAAATAAATTGGCCAGAAACTAAACCTTCGATGGAGCGAAGGCCGGGAGCGGACACTTTTTCTCTCACCTGGAGAGATAAGTGTCCGCCGTTTTTTTGTTAGGAAGCAAGCCAATGTAATTTACATAGCAGGAGATAAAAATGGACATACTTGAAATGAAGTAGGAGCAGAAGAAAAGTGAGCAGGAGTGAGGTGGTCACATTTGTCAGCCAATTACTTATGGCTGGGTCTTTTTCTGGTGTTGTGGGCTGTTGTTTTCTTGATCGTTCCCCGAGAACGAATAGTTACCCTGTTGATGCCGAGTTTCCTTGGAGGAACTGTGATTGCTTTAATCACTAATCTCATCGGGGTTTCCATTCTCGGGATGTGGCGATTTCCTGTTGCTTTACTGCCTCTTTTTGGGATTCCTCTCTTTATGCTCCTGGCTTATATGCCGGAAATGCTGATTTTCCTCCATTATTGGGAACATCTCCCTGGAGGAACTGCAGAGAAAGGGATCTACCTGGCAACTTTCGGCTTTTTAAATACTGCGGTTGCTTACTTCGCAGTAATTATGGGGTACCTGATTTTCATTCGGTGGAACTTTATTTATTTCTTCCTTTTGTCTGTGGTGCTCCATGCTTTGGCTGTAGTCATTTTTACCACACCTCAACTCAGGAATGCGTTCAGGAAAGTTTAGGAGTTTAAGAAAAAATTTTCAGAATAGGATATGCTTCCACCCGTAAGGTGGAAGTTTTTTTGATTTGTTTTAGGCGCTCTGGCCGATTTTTTTTAGGCATCAGGAACCAACTTTAAAGGTGAAGAAGGATTTTTTACTTCTGTGCAGAATACTTGGTGGAAAGAAGTGGAGGAAAGTGGTTTGAATGTTTAGTAAAGTGGGGAAAATTGATGTTCATCGGGGAGTACCATCACAATCTCGATGGGAAAGGGCGTTTGATCCTTCCGGCGAAATTTAGGAATCACCTCGGTGATCGCTGTATCGTAACGCGCGGTCTCGACCACTGTCTCTTCATCTTTCCCCTTCCGGAATGGCAGGCCTTGGAGAACAAACTACGGAACTTGCCTCTGACGAAGCCGGAAGCGAGGGCTTTCTCCCGTTTCTTTTTTTCCGGAGCCACCGAGTGTGAGCTTGATGCTCAGGGACGGATCCTTTTGCCCCACTCATTGCGAGATTATGCTTCGATAAATCGCGAGGTAGTGATTATCGGTGTGGCCACGAGGATTGAAATCTGGGCGAAGGACAAGTGGCTGGAATACTCTGCGCAGGCGGAAAAGGCATATGAGAAACTAGCCGAAAAGATGGGAGATGATGGGATCTTTGCATCTGGAGCATAAGCCGGTGCTTGTAGAAGAAGTCCTTCATTATCTTGCTGTCCGTGAAGGCGGAATTTATGTTGATTGCACTGTAGGTGGTGGAGGACACGCTCTGAGAATACTCCAGCAAATCGGAAGTCGGGGGCGGTTAATCGGGATTGACCGTGACAAAAAGGCCCTTCTCAAGGCGCAAGAAGTTCTGGCACCATATTCAGGGCAAGTGACCCTCATTCACAAAAATTTCTCTGAAATTAAAGTTGTAATGGAAGAACTGGAGATATCTCAGGTTGATGGATTCCTCTTCGATCTCGGGGTTTCTGCAATCCAACTGCTGACCCCAGAAAGGGGGTTCAGTTACAACTATGATGCACCACTAGATATGCGCATGGATCAGGAGGGGACCAAGGTCACTGCCTATGACCTCGTCAATAAGTTGAGTGAAGAGGAGCTTGCTGCGATCATTTCTCGCTACGGTGAGGAGAAATGGGCAAGAAGGATTGCCAGATTCATCGTTGATTACCGTCGAAAGGCCCCGATCGCCACAACTGGCCAATTAGTAGAAATTATAAAGGCCGCGATTCCAGCGGCTGCCCGTCGAAGAGGTCCCCATCCTGCGAAACGCACTTTTCAGGCCCTCCGGATCGCAGTCAACGATGAGCTTTCCAGTATTGTCAGGGGGGTGGAGGACGCAATTCCTTTACTGAAACCAGGAGGAAGAATTGTGGTCATTTCCTTCCACTCACTGGAAGACCGAACTGTCAAAAACATCTTCAAAAAGTGGGAAAGCGAAAAATGCCTCAAGATTCTGACCCGCAAGCCTGTTGTTCCGACCACTGGGGAAGTGAAAAACAACCCCAGAGCGCGCAGTGCAAAGCTTCGGGCAGCTGAACGCACGCTGGTGTAGCAGGGAATAGAAACCGGATGAGGTGAATACAGTTGGTATTGGCAGAAAAAAAATCTGTTTCTTACCAGGTTCACCAGGAACCTCAGAACAGAAAGCGACTTGTCCGAAAAATTAGCTTAAAAACGTATTTTCGCGTCGTTGTCCTGATTTTATCCTGTTTTGCTATGGGATTGTTTTACACTTCCAGACACGCTCGAATCGTTGCTCTTGGATACGAAATCGAATCCTTGCAACATGAAATTAACAGTTTGCAAAAAGAGAACCTGAGATTAGAATTAGAGATAGCGAAGCTTCAGGCACCTGAGCGGATCGAAAAGATTGCCAGAACAAAACTGGGAATGAAGGAGCCAGAAGAGGTATTGTTGGCCACTCTTCCGCCGAGTTTTCCAACGAGTGAGGAGAAAACGGAAAGTAATGAGGCGAAATGGAAGAGAAAACTCCTGCTGGTTGCCCAAAAGTTCGCCGGAAAGGCTGAAGCTTCGCCCCGCTGAGCGGGGTGAGTTCTTTTGTTGAAAAGAGCTAGTGGTGTCAGAAAAAGAATAATATTTGTCTTTTTTGGCGCGATTTTGGTTTTCTTCTTGCTGGAATTCCGTTTGGTCTGGCTACAACTCGTCCGGGGAACCTGGTACCAGCAGCAGGCACTGGCCAACAGGATCCGAAGGATTACTGTGGAACCTGAGCGAGGCATCATTTACGATCGCTGCGGCCGGGAACTGGCAATCAGCATCAAAGCAGACGCGGTTTATGCCATACCTGCTGAAGTCAAAAAATCAGGGAAGGCGCGGTTCATTGCTCAGAAACTCGCCAGTATTCTTGACCTTGATGAAGAGGAAGTCTACCGCCGCATTACATTGGATCAGCAGTCTGTCTGGATTAAGTTCAAATTGCAGCCTGAACAATCCCAAAAATTGCGGGAACTCCGTTTACCCGGAATTGGGATTATTCCTAAGCCCCAGAGGTTTTACCCAAAAAAAGACTTGGCAGCCCACGTGCTGGGAATTGCTGGTGATTACAATCAGGGGCTAGAAGGTGTTGAACTTTTTTATGACAAGGAATTGTCGGGCATTCCGGGTCGATTGCTGATCGAGTGCGATGCTGCTGGTAGAGAGATACCCGAGGCTACCCACAAGTATATTCCTCCAGAACAAGGATTGAGTGTCGTTTTGACAATCGATCAGACAATCCAGCATATTACAGAGCGGGAACTGGAGAAAGTAGTTCAGCAGTGGCACCCTAAAAGTGCTACAATTATTGTGATGGATCCCAATACCGGCGAAATCCTGGCGCTTGCCAATAGACCTGCTTTCGATCCTAACAATTACAAAGACTATCCTGATTCAGTGAGGCGGAATATCGCCGTTTGCAACAGTTATGAGCCTGGCTCAACATTTAAAGTTGTGACCCTCGCCGCAGCACTAGAAGAGGGAGTTGTCAAAGAAAACGAGCATTTTTACGACCCTGGATACATCAAAGTAGCTGACCGTGTGATGCACTGTTGGAATCAAAAGGGGCATGGTGACCAAACCCTCGCCGAGGTTGTTCAAAATTCTTGCAATCCTGGCTTTATCACTCTTGGATTGCGTCTTGGGGTGGACCGCTTTTACAAGTATCTGCGAGCTTTCGGATTTGGAAGACCCCTTGGGATTGATCTTCCAGGTGAAGCCAGTGGAATCATCATGCCCGAAGAGAAAGTGACCCAGGTGGATCTTGCCTGTATGTCCATTGGGCAGGCTAATGCTGTGACCCCGATCCAGTTGATTTCGGCCATTGCCGTGGTTGCCAATGGGGGAAAACTGATGAAACCCTATCTGGTGAAGGAGTTGCGGAATCGCGAAGGTAAGGTTGTGAAAAGGTTCAAACCCCAGGTGATTCGCCAAGTGATTTCCGCGGAGACAGCACGCAAAGTCAGCCAACTCTTAGAAGGTGTCGTTTCTTACGGGACAGGACGCAATGCCTATATTGAAGGCTACGCTGTAGCAGGAAAAACCGGAACCGCTCAAAAAGCTTTACCTGGTGGCGGGTATTCTGCTACCGAACACGTAGCCTCGTTCGTTGGGTTTGGCCCAACTGATGATCCCCGGCTGGCGGTTCTGGTAATTGTCGACAGCCCCCAGGGTTATCCTTACTATGGTGGCACAGTGGCTGCCCCGGTTTTTCGCGAAGTGATGAGAGATGCTCTCCGCTACCTGGGAGTTCCCATGCGTTATCAGCCTGGGGAAGAAGAAAGTGAGAAAGACTTTGTTGTTGTTCCTTCTGTCGTCAATCTCCCAGTAGATGAGGCTAAGAAGATCCTCAGCGAAGCTGGTCTACAGGCTGTATGCACAGGTGAAGGGAATCTGGTAAAAAGTCAGGTCCCTCTTGATGGAGCACAGGTGGAAAAAGGGAGTGAGGTTCTTCTTGATTTGGGTGGTCTCGAGATCAAGAGTGACGGGGAAGTTGTTGTTCCAGAGCTAAAGGGGAAGAGTCTGCGGGAAGTAGCAGAACTGCTGGGGATGCTCAATTTGTTCCTAGTTCCAGAAGGAGCTCCTTACCCCACCGGAGTTGCTGTTGAGCAAAACCCCTCGGCAGGAGAACGGGTAAAACAAGGGACCAAGATCCGGGTAAAATTTCAGGCTCCTCTTCCTCTGGAAGGAGCACCTTAGAACTGGAAGGAGTTGAGCGAACACTGGCGTGCAGCTTTAACAGTCTCCTCCAAGGCTTAAAAGTAATTTCCGGAGAAGGACTGGAGACAAAGGTAACGGGGATCCACTATGATTCTCGAAAAATCAGGCCAGGGGATGTCTTTGTGTGCATTAAGGGCTTTCGAACTGATGGTCACTACTACATCAACGATGCTCTCCAGCGAGGAGCGGTTGGAGTTGTCGTAGAACGAGATGTGCCGATCCCTCACGGGATTGCCTGGGCGCGCCTGGAAAATACCCGTCACGCCCTTGCCGTCCTCGCTGCCAACTTTTACGGCCACCCCAGCAGAGAGCTGGCCCTGTTTGGTGTCACCGGAACCAATGGCAAAACCACCACCACGCACCTGATCGAGGCTGTACTCAGAGCGAAAGGGCAGAAAACAGGTTTGATTGGCACTGTATGGAATAAAATCGGAGACGAAAAGGTTGCCGGGAACCGGACCACCCCTGAGTCCTTAGATCTACAGTGTCTGCTCCGGAAAATGGTTTCTGCAGGTGTGAAATCTGCAGTAATGGAAGTATCTTCCCATGGCCTGGCTCTGCATCGTGTTGCTTTGTGTGAATTCGATGTGGCTGTTTTTACCAATTTAACACAGGACCACCTCGATTTTCATGCAAGTTTTGAGGAATATTTTGCCAGCAAGTTGCTTCTCTTTACTGGACTGGATCAGAACAGGACAAAGAAAAGGTCATGTTACGCTGTTGTCAATGCAGACGATCCTGCAGGAAGAGAGATTATTAGAAAAGTGAATGTTCCCGTTCTCACTTATGGGCTTCGGAAGGGAGCCGATGTGGTTGCGCAGGATATCCAGATGAGTCCAACGGGAACTACCTTCAATTTGGGCTTTGCCGGAGAGAAGTTCCCCTTTGCAATCGCTCTGCCGGGAGAGTTCAACGTGTATAATGCCCTTGCAGCTATTGCTGTGGGGATTCAGGAAGGACTTTCTCTACCTGCTCTCCAGAAAGCTCTGGCGCAAGTAAAGAGGGTTCCAGGGCGCTTT
The DNA here is from genome assembly GCA_001508855.1 of Thermoanaerobacterales bacterium 50_218. Classification (GTDB taxonomy): domain Bacteria; phylum Bacillota; class DSM-12270; order Thermacetogeniales; family Thermacetogeniaceae; genus 50-218. Next base: position 25,560 of record LGFL01000003.1, on the reverse strand, counting down.
GAGGTAATCGACCTGGGGCAGAATTTTACCGTTGTTGTCGATTATGCCCACACTCCAGATGGCTTGAAGAAGGTTTTAGAAACGGCGCGCGCCCTTACCAAGGGAAAACTGATCGTGGTTTTCGGCTGCGGTGGTGACCGTGACCAAGAAAAAAGACCGATTATGGGGAGAATCGCTGGAAGCATTTGTGACTTCACTTTCATCACTTCTGATAACCCCCGCACTGAGGATCCGGAAAAGATCCTGGCGCAGATCGAGGCAGGAATTAAAGGAGTTACCTCGGCCTATTCTGTGGTCGAGGACCGTTACCAGGCGATCAGAAGTGCTCTCCATTGCGCTCAAAAAGGCGACTTCGTGGTTATTGCTGGAAAGGGCCATGAGAACTACCAGATCTTGAAAGATAGAACAATTCCTTTTGATGATCGCCAGGTTGTTCGTGAGGTTCTGACAAAGGAGATTCTGAGTAACAAATGAAACCACTTCCACTGATCGAGGTTACCAAAGCCGTAAACGGCAGGTTGCTGTCAGGAACAACTGAATCGAGAGTTACCGGGGTTTCTATTGACAGTCGAGCCATCAGGGAAGGGGATTTGTTTTTCGCTTTCCCTGGAAAGCGTGTTGATGGTCACAATTTTGTTGAGCAAGCACTAAGAAAAGGCGCCATTGGTGCCGTTGTTTCCAAACGAGTCCCCATCAAGACAGAAAAACCCCTGATTCTCGTGGAGGATACCCTCAAAGCACTTCAAGATCTTGCCAGGTACTATCGAAGTATTCTATCGGTACCAGTTGTTGCAGTTACAGGAAGCACAGGGAAAACTACCACCAAAGACCTCATCGCTGCTGTGCTTGGTGTCCGCTATCAGGTTCACAAAACCGAGGGTAACCAGAATAACGAAATCGGTCTCCCTTTAACAATCTTGCGGGCTACCAACCACCATCAACTCATCGTTGTAGAGTTGGCCATGCGCGCTCGGGGTGAGATCGCCGAACTTGCCGAAATCAGCAAACCGTGTGTTGGGGTGATTACGAACATCGGAAAAACGCACCTGGAGAAGCTGGGGAGTCAAGCCGAAATTGCCGAAGCGAAAGGAGAATTGCTCGCTTTTCTTCCTCCTGATGGCTGTGCAGTCCTGAACGGAGAAGACCCCTGGCAACGGTTTTTGGCAAATCGTGTGCCTGGGGAGGTAATCTTTTACGGAGAAGATGAAGAGTTTCCAGTTCGCGCCCAGGATGTGAAATTACGGGGTCTTGAGGGAATCGATTTTCTCCTCCAGACTCCTGCCGGTAAAGCATCTTGCTTCCTCCCACTTCCCGGAAAGCACAATCTTCTTAACGCCCTCGCTGCCGCCTCTGTAGGACACTGGTTTGGCTTGGCAGCAGAGGAAATCAGAGAAGGGCTGGTAAAAGCGAGAGTAACCGGAATGCGCCTGGAGGTAAAAAAAGGAATTAGGGGAAGCAGGATCATCGATGACACCTATAATGCAAGCCCGGATTCGGTGAAAGCTGCATTACAGCTTCTTGCTGCGGTTGGTGAAAAAAGGAGAGCGATTGCTGTCCTCGGTGATATGTACGAGCTGGGACCCTACGAGGTTCCGGGGCATCGAGAAGTGGGGGAGACTGCTGCCAGTTTGCACATCGATTACCTTTTCACTGTCGGCACCTTGGCCGAGGAGATTGCTCAAGGTGCCAGGGCAAAAGGAATGCCTTCCGAAAGGATCAGGAGTTTTGCTGACAAGCAGGAGGTGCTCGCTTTCCTCGAAGGATTTCTTGAGAACGGAGACCTCGTCCTGGTCAAAGGCTCGAGAGCACTGCACATGGAGGAGATCGTTGCCGGGCTTTGCGGTCAGGTGATCAATGGTGGCTAGTGTTTTCATCGGGATCACTTTCGTAATCAGTGCAGTTGTCACCTGGGTCCTAGGACCTGTTTTCATCCCATTGCTCTACCGCTTGCGCTTTGGGCAGGAGATTCGCCAAGATGGGCCCCGTTCCCATCTTCGCAAGCAGGGTACGGCAACTATGGGAGGTTTTTTAATCCTCGCAGGAGTTGGTGCTGCCAGTTTACTTGTTGCCGGGCCTCAACCCGAGGTTTTGCTTCTCCTGGGGATCACCTTTGGATGTAGTTTACTGGGCTTCATTGACGACTTTTTGAAGGTTGTTTGGAAACGTCCATTGGGGTTGAAAGCCAGGATGAAACTCCTGGGTCAGTTTATCCTCGGGTGCTGTCTGGCTTTCGGTGCTTGGGCTTTAGGAAGGGGAACCCTGATCACCATCCCGTTTGTCCATCTTACTGTGGATCTTGGCTTTTTCTATCACTTCTTTGTGGTCCTCGTTTTAATGGCAGTCACAAATGCTGTAAACTTAACTGACGGGCTGGATGGTCTGGCAAGTGGTCTTGTGGGCATTGCTTCCCTTGCTTTTGTATTGATCGCCTGGAGGGGTGGTCAAAATTTTATTGCCGTTTTCGCCGCCGCCCTTGCCGGAGGATGTTTCGGATTTTTGAAGCACAATTATCATCCGGCACGTGTATTTATGGGTGATACTGGGTCCCTAGCTCTTGGAGGAGGGCTGGCCGGTCTGGCAGTATTGACCCGTTCTGAGGTGCTCTTGCTGGTCCTCGGAGGAGTTTTTGTGGTGGAGACTCTTTCGGTGATCCTCCAGGTCATTTCCTTTCGTTTGACAGGAAGGCGTCTCTTCCGGATGAGCCCACTACACCATCATTATGAATTGAAGGGATGGCCTGAACCGAAAGTCGTCCACTTTTTCTGGTTTCTTGGACTTTGCTTCGCATTACTTGCCTTCGTGGGTGCAGGTTGCTGATAGGAGCTGATGATGATGTTTTTCGGAAAAAAGGTTCTCGTAATTGGTCTTGCCCGGAGCGGCCTGGCGACAGTTTCCTTTTTAGTCAAGCAAGGTGCCAGGGTTACTGCTAATGACATCAAAAAAGAGGAAGAACTTGAAGGTGGGCTGCAGCAATTAAAAAAACTCCCAGTGCGACTGATCACTGGCGATCACCCTCCCGTGAAGCAAGGAGATTATGACCTCATCATCGTCAGTCCTGGTGTGGCCCCGACAATTCCGCCTGTCCAGGAGGCGAGGAAACTAGGGATTCCCGTCTGGAGTGAACTGGAGCTTGCAGCCAGGCTTATCAGAGAGCCGATTGTTGCAGTTACGGGAACAAACGGAAAAACAACAACAACCTCATTGATCGGACACATTTTTCAGAAAGCAGGGAAAAAGGCAGTAGTTGCTGGAAATATCGGAATTCCATTGATTCAAGCTGTTGAACAGCACCGCGGTGGAATCGACTTCTGGGTCGTCGAAGTAAGTTCTTTTCAGTTAGAGCAGGTAGTTACCTTCAGACCAAAGATCGGGGTTTTCTTGAATCTTACACCTGATCACCTCGATCGTCACGGCACCCTGGAAAACTACGGAAAAATCAAGGCGCGGCTTTTCGAAAACCAGGGACCAGAAGATTTTGCCGTGCTCAACATGAATGATGCTTACCTTCGGAAAATAGCTCCTAATCTCAAGAGTAGGGTCTTTTGGTTTTCCAGGAAAGAGTTGCCCAACTGGGGTGTCGGAGTCAGAAAAGACTGGATCGTATCTTGTTTTGAGGGTCGAGAAGAGGTTATATGTAAAACTAGTGATGTCGAGATTCCCGGGCCTCACAACTTAGAGAACGCACTGGCAGCGGTAGGTGCTGCTCTTCTTGCGGGAATTGATAAAAAAGTAATCCGAGAGGGTCTTGCCACTTTTCCTGGTGTTGCCCATCGGCTAGAACTGGTGCGGATCGTCAACGGGATCAAGTTCGTTAATGATTCTAAAGGGACGAACCCGGAATCTGTTTTAAATGCTCTGGAGGCCTTCCCTGAAGAGGAGATCATCTTAATTGCTGGAGGAAGGGCTAAGGGGAGCGATTTCCGAAAACTTGCCTTGAGGATTAAAGAGAGGGTAAAGGCTGTTGTTTTACTTGGGGAAGCTCGACCTCTAATCAAGGATGCCCTGCACCAAGTGGGTTATAGAAAAGTGTGTGAAGTTTCTTCTCTTGAGGAGGCTGTCCGCACAGCAGCAGAACTTGCCCAGCCTGGTGATGTGGTTTTACTTTCACCTGCCTGTGCCAGTTGGGACATGTTTCGAGACTTTGAAGAAAGAGGTAACCTCTTTAAGGAACTGGTTCGCGCCTTGTGAAAGGGGAGAACTCTGTGAAACCCAAGCAAATGCCCGACTTTATGCTTTTCGTGGTAACGCTACTGCTTTTGGCAATAGGAATCATCATGGTCTTCAGTGCCAGTTATGTTGTCGCCAAGACACGCTACGCGGACGGGTTTTACTTCCTAAAAAGGCAACTGCTCTGGGCTCTTATCGGAGTAGTTGGGATGACCACAGTAATGAAGATAAAATATACCAAGTTTAAGAAGTGGGCAACCCCTCTTTTTGGGCTTGCGGTTTTTCTCTTGATCCTTGTTCTGATACCTGGAGTGGGGATTTCTGTAAAAGGATCGACCAGATGGCTGGGTATTGGAAATCTTTCATTTCAGCCTTCTGAGGTGGCCAAACTGGCGTTGGTAATTTTCCTGGCGAAGAATCTTAGCGACCAGGGAGAGCAAATCAGGAACTTTTTCCGCGGGTTTTTACCCCAATTGTTGCTTGTGGGGGTTGTTTGTGGTTTAATACTTGTGCAGCCTGATCTCGGGACTGCAGTGACGATCGCCGGCACTTCTTACCTAATATTTCTGGTGGCTGGGTCCAGAAGCAGCCACCTTGTGGGTTTGGCTTTGCTGGGAATTGCTCTCGTAGGGTTGGCGATTTATGTTGCCCCTTACCGGATGGAGCGTTTCACCGCTTTTTTGGACCCCTGGGCCGACCCCTTGGGATCAGGGTTCCAAACGATCCAATCCCTTTATGCCGTCGGTTCAGGACGCCTTTTCGGAATGGGACTCGGCCAGGGAAAACAGAAGTTTCTCTACCTGCCTGAGCAGCACACCGATTTTATTTACGCTGTGCTCAGCGAAGAATTGGGCTTCCTCGGCTCTTCATTTGTCCTAATCCTCTTCTTCATCTTCATCTGGAGAGGGCTGAAGATTGCTGCCAAAGCACCTGATGTTTTCGGTGCCCTTCTTGCGGTAGGGATTACGGTCATGATCGCCCTCCAGGCGTTGATCAACATTGGAGTTGTTACTGGGTGTTTACCTGTAACCGGGATCACCTTACCTCTGGTAAGTTTTGGTGGTTCTTCTCTTACCCTAACCTTGTTAGGAATCGGGATTTTATTGAATATTTCCTGCTACGCCAGAGAATAAGGGGTTTACGCATGCGTGTTCTGATTACTGGTGGGGGAACAGGTGGTCATCTCTATCCTGCTCTCACCGTAGCGGGTATTCTCAGAAAAAAGGATCCCGATGGGGAAATCCTCTTTGTGGGGAGTAGAGATGGCCTAGAAAAGAAGGTCGTTCCTGCTCAAGGTTACCCTTTTTGGGAAATCACTACTGCCAGGTGGCCACGCCGCTTTTCTCTAGACCTTTTTTCCTTTTCACTAGCCCTTGGCAAGGGTTACCTAGAGGGCTTAAGAATCATCAGAAAGTTTCGGCCTCAGGTGGTCTTTGCTACTGGGGGATATGTTTCCGTCCCTGTAGCTCTGGCAGCAGCAACCCTGAAGGTGCCGCTCTTTCTCCATGAACAAAACTCTGTTCCTGGTCTGGCAAATGTTTTCCTTGCCCACTGGGCAGAGGCAGTATTCACCACTTTTCCCATTTCTCCAAAAAGCATCCCAGCGAAAAAGTTAGTCCACACAGGCTTGCCAGTGCGTGAAAAAGTCCTTAAAGTGACCCGTGACCAAGGAGTCCGCTACTTTGAATTAGATCCTAAGTTGCCGACTGTCCTCGTCACTGGGGGAAGTCGGGGCGCGCAGCGGATCAATGAAGTGATGCTGGAAGTATATCAAACGATCACCAGGCAGAAAACACCTCTCTCCCGGATTCAGTTCATCCACCTCACCGGAAGGGATAATTACTCTTCTTTTTGTCAAAAAATAGGAGAAAGGGGAATAGAGCAGGGGAAAATTGGCAAGTTAATAGTTAGGCCGTACCTGGAAGAAATGGAGTACGCTCTGGCAGCAGCAGATTTGGTCATCAGCAGGGCAGGGGCAGCAACTCTTTCAGAATTGCTTGTCCGCGGTCTTCCCTCGATTTTGATCCCATATCCATATGCAGCAGAGAACCACCAGCATTATAACGCTTTATTTCTGAAAGAAAAGAAGGCAGCGGTGGTGATTTCGGAGAAATACCTTACACCAGAGGTCTTGTTGAGGAAGATGGAAAAAATCCTTCTGAATCCTTCTCTCAGGGAGGAAATGGGGAGTCAAGCAAAAAAGCTAGCGAAACCGGATGCTGGAGAGAAAATCGTGGAATTTTTGATGCGGTCGAGGTTTTGATATTTTGTAACTTCTCCCGTAGGCAAGGCATACAATGGTTCTGTAGCCAGTGGAGCCAGATTAACTGAAGCGCTGCAAGGAGGATTTTTAAAAGTGCCTGGACAATGGTATCATTTCGTTGGTATTGGCGGTGCCGGCATGAGCGCCCTGGCGAAGATTTTGCTAGCACAGGGCTACCGGGTGAGTGGATCCGATCTCGCTGATTCAAAGATTTTGCAAAGACTGAGAAACGAAGGTGCCGAGGTCTTCATTGGGCATGCTCCTGAAAATCTCCAGGAAGGGGTAGGTGTAGTCGTTTTCTCTTCAGCAGTTCCGCCTTCCAATGTTGAACTAAAAGAGGCCCAAAAAAAGGGTCTTCCAGTGATTTCTCGCGGTGAATTGCTCGCTCAGATCATGAAGCAGTACAAAGGAATTGCTGTCGTTGGAGCCCATGGAAAAACAACCACCAGTTCGATGATCTCTTTTGTCCTTTACCGCAACGGTTTCGACCCCACCATTATCATTGGTGGCGAGGTTAATGACATTGGTGGTAACGCTGCCCTTGGCAGTGGAGAGTATCTGGTTGCCGAGGCTGATGAAAGCGATGGTTCTTTCCTCCATCTAGAACCCTATATTGCTGTCATTACTAATATAGACAACGACCACCTGGATTATTACAGGACGATTGAGGAAATTGAGAAAGCTTTTCGAACTTTTATCGAGGGCGTGCGACCTGATGGGTTTGTGGTTATGTGCGGAGATGATCCCAGACTTCGCAGTATCAACCCGCAGGGGGTGGAGGTGATCACTTACGGCTTTCACGAAGATGTTGATTTTAGGGCTGAACTAATCTTTCAGGAAGGTCTTCGGACAGAGGCCGTGGTTACATATAGGGACCACCCCTTGGGAAGGTTGAGGTTATCTGTTCCCGGAGCCCATAACATTCAAAATGCCCTTGCTGCCGTGGCTGTTGGCATTCGTTTAGGGCTCCACTTTCCAGAGATCGCCAGGGCACTTGCCGATTTCCGGGGTGTGCAGCGTCGCTTTCAGGAAATAGCCTGCCTCAATGGCATCAAAATCATTGACGATTACGCCCATCACCCAACTGAGATTAAGGCACTACTCGAAGTGGCTCAAGCTCTCAGACCGAGCAGGCTGATCGTGGTTTTTCAGCCCCATCGCTACACGAGAACGCTCTTTCTCCAGGAGCAATTCGGAACCGCCTTTCAGAGAGCTGACCTGGTGATTGTTACCGACATCTATCCTGCAGGCGAGAAACCTATACCCGGTGTCTCAGCAGAATTGATCACCAGAGAAATCAAGAAGAACGGTCAACCCGTAATTTATCTCCACCAAATGCAAGAAATAGTAGAATTTCTGGCAGAAGAATGCCGTCCAGGCGACTTAGTGCTCACAGTCGGTGCAGGTGACATTTGGAGAGTAGGCAAAAACCTTGCTGAAAATCTCAAAAACCCATACTCCTGCGTAGAAAAGGTGCCATGGACTGGAAAAAACTAGCTCAAGAACTAAAAAAACGTATCCAAGGTCAGGTTATTCCCCAGGCACTTATGAAAAATCACACTACATGGCGTGTTGGAGGACCTGCCGATCTCCTAGTCGTTCCTTATACTGAAGGAGATATCTTAAATGTTCTACAGTTTGCCGGAGACCACGGTCTGCCAATAACAGTAATCGGCAATGGTTCCAATCTTCTGGTAGGGGATCGAGGGATTAGGGGAATTACTTTGAAGATAGCAGGTGGCCTTTGTTCCTTTCAGATTAAGGGAGAAGTGGTCCACGCTGAAGCTGGAATTCTGCTTCCCAAGCTTGCCCGGTTGGCCCTCGATGCAGGACTAAGTGGACTGGAGTTTGCTCCAGGAATCCCTGCCTCTCTTGGTGGGGCCCTGGTGATGAATGCCGGGGCCTTCGGGCAACAGCTTGGTGACATCGTGGAAGAAGTTGTTGCTCTTGATTATCAGGGGAACTATCAGGTTTTTGATGCTTCTATGCTTTCGTTTGCCTACCGAGCCTCGGATTTTCAGAATGGAAAGCAACTGATTGTTTTGAAAGCAACTCTACGCTTAAAATCCAAAGATAAACAAAAAATCCTGGCGCAGATGGAGAGAAACCTCAATCTGAGGAAAAGGACGCAGCCTTTAAGCTTTCCCACTGCTGGCAGTGTCTTCCGGAACCCTCCAGGAGATTATGCCGGTAGACTTATCGAAGAAGCTGGTTTGAAAGGTTTTGCTATTGGAGATGCTCAGGTTTCAGAAAAACACGCTAATTTTATTGTCAACCGGGGGAATGCCTCGGCAGCCCAGATCCTTGACCTGATCCGATTCATCCAAGAGAAAGTTCAGAAAGAATTTGGAGTCACTCTTGTTCCCGAGGTGCACCTGGTTGGGGAAGGTGTTGCCTGAAGATGGGTAAAATAGTAGTTTCAGGAGGCAAGAAACTGGAAGGAGAGGTAACCATCAGTGGGGCAAAGAATGCCATCCTTCCGGTTCTTGCTGCCTGCCTCTTGAGCAAGCGACCCCTTGCTTTGGAAAGAGTTCCTAACCTTGACGATGTGTTTACGATGGTAAGAGTTCTGGAGTCGTTAGGGGTCAGGGTGAACTGGAAAGCTCAGGTGCTGGAGATAGATCCATCAGGTGTCTATACAGATGAGGTCCCACCCTCGCTAATGCAGAAAATGAGGGCTTCAAGCCTGGTTATGGGAGCGATGTTAGGAAGGTTTGGAAAGGTGCGCATTTCTTCACCTGGTGGCTGTGTTATTGGCTCTCGCCCTATCGATCTCCATCTCAAAGGTTTTCGGGCAATGGGAACAGCTATCAGAGAAAGACACGGGTTTATCGAGGCTGAAGCCAAGAAGTTGCACGGGGCAGAGGTTCATCTGGACTTTCCAAGTGTTGGGGCCACCGAGAACATCATGATGGCAGCGGTTATGGCTCAAGGAACGACAATTATCAGGAATGCCGCCAGGGAACCCGAAATCATTGACCTCCAGAATTTTTTGAATAAACTCGGGGCAAAAGTTAAGGGCGCTGGATTAAACATCATCCGGATCGACGGAATGCAAGCCATTGGGAGGGATGTGGCCTATCAAGTTATTCCTGACCGGATCGAAACAGGAACATTTATGGTAGCTGCAGCGATCACTGGTGGTTCACTCTTGATCAAAAATACTATTCCTGAACATGTAGAGGCAGTCGTTGCTAAACTCCGGGAAGCAGGAGTAAAAATTGAAGTTGAAAGTGATCGGATTTTCGTCAGAGGAACCCCTATGTGGAAAGCGGTGGACATTCAAACGCTTCCTTTTCCTGGTTTCCCCACTGATATGCAGCCTCAAATGATGTCATTTTTGAGTCTCGCCCAGGGAACCAGTGTGATTACCGAAAACATTTTCGAAAACCGCTTTCGCCATGTCGGGGAGCTGAGAAAAATGGGAGCAAACATCAGAACCGAGGGCCGCACCTCGATCATCAGAGGAGTCTCTCAGTTAAGCGGTTCCGTTGTTGAAGCCAGTGACCTCCGAGCAGGTGCTGCACTTGTTTTGGCAGGGCTTGCAGCCGAGGGGACCACGGTAATCGAAGGTGTTTACCACATCGACCGCGGTTATGAAGATCTTGTAGGAAAACTACGCTCGTTAGGGGCTGATATTGGGAGGGTATAACTCAAGGAGCAAGAGAGAATGTCCAGGAATAACCGCCGCAAGGCCAGGAAAAATCTCGCCAGACTTTTAAGGTTTGCCATTCTGGCTGTGTTCGCCCTCATGTCTTTTTATTACTTCAGTCAGTCGCCGTTTTTTGCTTTAGCCCAGATAAAAGTCGAAGGCAACAGGACCTTATCCCCACAGATGATTGCAGATCTGACAGGTGTTCAGAAAGGCACCAATCTCTTCGATATCGATCTCGAGCAGGTAGAGCGGCGGCTGCTTTCACACCCCCTGATTGAAAAAGTTATTGTTCGAAGGGATTGGCCACATACCCTTCTAATCACTGTTTCAGAAAGAGAACCGTGTGCCCTTTTGCTCGCAGACAACTGCTTTTTAGTTGTGGACAAAAACGGTTTTTGTTTGGACAAAGTTGACTCTCTTTCCTCGTGCATGAGCTTTCCCATCATCACCGGTTTCCATCCTGTTTCTACATCTCCAGGAAAACAAGTTGGCAGCGATTCTGTCTTCCTTTATGTTTTAGATGTGCTCAAAAATGAGGCCTTCCAAGACTTCTTGTCAGAGTTGAACATATCTGATCGCGAAAATCTTATTGCTTACACAAGAGACGGTATTCCCATATTTCTCGGTTCTGCTGTGGACTTGCCTGACAAGTTAAACTCAGCCCTTGCTCTTATCAGGAACATCGATTACCGGCAAAAGATCGAGTATGTAGATGTGAGGGTCTTAGAAGCACCTGCAGTAAAAGAAAAAATGAAAACTCCAAGAATTTAAAGTAACAATAAAAAGGGAAATCATGATTTACGTTGAATTGTTCTTGGTAAAGAAAAATCATGCAAAACCGGGTGGAGGTGCCATGATTGGCCCGGGGGAGCACAATTGTTGGTCTTGATGTAGGAAGCACAAAAGTTGCCGTACTTGTCGGCGAAGTCAGTGAAGACGGCCAAGTTCAGGTGATTGGTTTTGGGCTTGTTCCCTCGGCTGGAATACGGAAGGGGACTGTCATTGATATTGAAAGCACAGCCCGTTCGATCGAAGAGGCCATCGAAAAAGCCGAGCAAATGAGCGGCCGTCCAATCGAAGGCGGGTTTTTAGGAATCTCAGGGCCTACGGTTTCTTCTTTGAATAACCGGGCCGTAGTGGCAGTAGCAAATCCTGACAAAGAGATTACTGCTGAAGACGTGGAAAGGGTTTTACAGGCTGCTCGTGTGGTTCCACTTCCTCCAGATCGGCAGATTATTCATGTAATTCCCAGGCAGTTTATTGTTGATGGTAATGAAAACATCCTTGATCCCGTGGGAATGGTCGGAACCAGATTGGAAGTAGAAACCCATATTGTCACAGGAAATCAAGCAGCAATCCAAAACCTCTTGAAGTGCTGTGAGAGAGCTGGTTTCCGCGTTCAGGAACTTGTCCTTAATGCCTACGCTTCCGGTGAAGCAGTTCTCTTTCCGGCAGAAAAGGAGTTGGGAGTTGTTGTCGTTGATATTGGGGGTGGGACAACAGATATTGCCCTTTTCGATCAAGGCTCCCTTTGGTATACATCTGTACTACCTATAGGAGGAAGTTACATTACAAGTGACCTCGCAGTTGGTTTGCGGACACCTCTAAACAACGCGGAAGAAATAAAGAAAGAACACGGCTGTACTCTGCCTGCTTTAACCTCTGAGAGTGAGATCATTGAAGTCAGCAGTGTAGGAGGCAAGGATGTATATCGTGTCCCCAAAAAGATGATCGCAGAAATTATCCAGCCCCGGGTGCAGGAAATTCTTAGCTTAGTCAAGAATCAATTAGAGAAAACTGGCTATCCTGGTTTGCTTCCTGGAGGGATTGTTCTGACTGGAGGGACTGCCCTCACCCAGGGGATTGTTGAACTGGCCACAGAAGAGTTCCAAAAGCCTGTCCGACTTGGGTTCCCTGAATCTGTTAGCGGCCTCACGGATGTCGTGCAAAGCCCGATTTTTGCCACCGGGGTTGGCCTGCTAATGTATGCTGCCAAACGAAGGGGTCAGATGGCTAAAGAATCAGAAAATTTTTCGTGGAGGTCGATGATGACCAGAATAAAGAACTGGTTTAAAGACCTCTTTTAACAGATTGGGGGGGTTGAAATGCTGGAATTAGAAGTCGAAAACAACCAGTTTGCCGATATCAAGGTGATTGGTGTCGGTGGCGGGGGAAACAATGCAGTCAATCGAATGATCCAGGCAGGGCTTAAAGGAGTCCAGTTTATAGCGGTTAACACTGATGCTCAGGCTTTGAACATGTCTCTAGCAGAGCACAAGATCCAGATTGGGGCTAAACTAACGAGAGGCTTGGGAGCTGGAGGTGATCCCGAGGTCGGATTCAAGGCTGCTCAGGAGAGCAGAGAAGAGTTGACCCAGGCTCTGCGGGGCGCAGACATGGTTTTCGTCACAGCAGGGATGGGTGGAGGAACAGGAACCGGAGGTGCACCAGTCGTAGCTGAAGTTGCGAAAGAAGTGGGAGCTCTTACAGTCGGGGTAGTTACCAGACCTTTCACCTTTGAGGGTCGCAAGAGGGCAAACCAAGCAGAGAAAGGTATTCAAGAACTGAAGACAAAAGTAGATTCCCTGATCACCATCCCTAATGACCGCCTCTTACAGGTTGTTGACCGCAACACCTCGATCAATGAAGCCTTTCGGATCGCTGATGATGTGCTGCGGCAGGGTGTCCAGGGAATCTCTGACCTGATTGCTGTTCCTGGTCTGATCAACCTCGATTTTGCTGATGTAAAAACGATCATGATGGAGACAGGGACTGCTTTGATGGGAATTGGAAGCGCTCGTGGTGAAAACAGGGCCGCCGAGGCGGCAAGAATTGCCATCTCCAGCCCACTGTTGGAGACCTCGATTGAGGGAGCAAAGGGGGTTCTCTTGAATATCACAGGTGGTCCTGACCTTGGTTTGTTTGAGGTCAACGAAGCTGCAGAAATCATTGCTCAGGCTGCTGATCCTGAGGCTAACATCATTTTCGGAGCAGTGATCGATGAAAGCCTCGAGGACGAGGTTCGAGTGACAGTGATTGCTACAGGATTTGACCATAAACATGAGGAGAAAGAAGCTACAGTCATCGATCTGAGATCATTTACGAATGACGACCTCGACATCCCTGCTTTCTTGCGCAGGCGCTAGATTCTACAACTGGGCAGACGCTCCTGCACGTTATCCGGCAGTTGAGCAGAAAAAATTTTGTCTCGATCCGAGACTCGATTCAAGGAAGAGAGGACCTGGAAGTTAGGGGTCCTCTCTTTGTGCTTATCTTTAATATCTTAAAACGTTATGGTTCACTGATGCGAGAACAACCGTTAACAACCCCAAAATCTCTCCGGAGTGGCTAAAAGGTGTCAGGCAAAACCTTCGAGGAAGGCGCGGACATTCCTTCCCAAGACGGAATGATTGTAACCCCCCTCCAGAACGGCGAACCTTTTTCCCTCGCAGTTTCTCTCGGCAGCTTCTTTCACTAACTCTCCGATCGTCCTGTAGTCATCAGTAGTTAGTTGACCTCCCCAATCTTCAATATGGCGATCGAACCCAGCAGAAACAGCAAAGATCTCGTATCCTTTCTCTTCTTCCAGTTTTTCTCTTATTTCAGAGATGAAGCCCTCTCTTGTTTCGGCTTTTGGCTGGAAGTATTTGATTTTGCTCCCGGCAAAAATGTTGCTCGTTCCGTCTCCAAAATGGAGGTCGAAGTCTAAGATAAAAGCCTTTTCGATCAAACCTTTCGATTTCAGTTTGGTCAGGGCTACAGCGATATTGTTGAAGTAGCAAAAACCCCAACTGTGGCCAGGGCTGGCATGGTGACCCGGAGGTCTGATCAGGGCAAAAGAGGGTTCACCTGCAAATGCCGTCTCTGCTGCTTTAATCGCTCCTCCTCCTGCCAGAAGTGCTATTTCGTAAAGATGGGAATTACGCTTGATTGCCTCTATGTGGGAAGGGGTGTGCACTCTTCTGATATCCTCTTCTTCAGCAGGCTCTGATTCGAGAAAATCGTAACTGCCTTCAATTTCCTTTAAAATGGCCTCCAGCCTTCCCGGTTTGGCTGCCGGGTCTGCGGAGTAGACCTCGGTATAGCGGGGATGATAAACTATTTTCATAAATTAACCCCCTTTCCGCCAATATTCCCTTTACTTTAACATTCTCCCAAATGGTTACAGTTTCCTGTCAGCATAAAAATTTCTTTTTTACAACTTTGCCAAAAAGGTCTGGAGGAGTGGCAAGAAGGTGAAGTGCTGTTCGATTCGATTCTATGCTGAGCTTAATGACTTCCTCCCTGAGGAAAAGAGGCAAGTTACTTTTAACCACTTCTTTTTCGGCCAACCTGCTGTCAAAGACCTCATCGAATCACTGGGTGTCCCTCACACCGAAGTAGACCTTATTCTAATCAACGGAGAATCTGTGGATTTCTCCCGCAAGGTGCAAGACGGAGACCGCATCAGCGTGTATCCGGTTTTCGAAAGCATTGATATTTCTCCTCTGTTACGAGTGCGGCCAAAACCATTGCGGGAGGTTCGTTTTATTCTCGACACCCATCTCGGAAAACTGGCATCATATCTCCGAATGTTAGGTTTTGATACTCTCTATAGTAACGATTTTTCCGATGATCAATTGGCGGCAATTTCTGTAAGCGAACAAAGAATTCTTCTTACTCGGGATCGGGGTCTGCTGAAACGAAGTGAAATTACCCACGGCTACTTTGTGCGAAATACTATTCCTACTGCACAGTTGGTGGAGGTATTGCACCGTTTTGACCTCTTCCGTCTCATCCAACCTTTTCACCGGTGCATGTGCTGTAATGGAGTGCTGGAAGCAATATCCAAGGAAGAGGTAAAAGATCGCCTCCCCCCGAGGGTCCGGGAAAACTTCGATGAATTTTGTCTTTGCCGGAATTGTGGTCGCCTCTACTGGAAAGGTTCTCACTACGAGAACATGGTCCGCTTCATCAAGCAAATTCAGAAAAATACCACTAGCTCAACCTAGTTAGTAAATATAAGGGTTCTGGCGTTCATTATTTCTGCGGGTGCCATTGTTTGACAATATCTGTTGAACGATTTTTTTATAATATCCCTGGTATCTCAAAAAGCTGATCAGCATAAGCATATAAATGGTAAATGAAAAAATTTCAGAAGGCCACACTGGCCTTGGAGTGAAACAAGATGCCAGAAGCTTCTTATGTCTATGCTGATGTCTACTATCTGGTTAACTTCTTGATGGATTACACTGTGCTTTGGGCAACAGCCCGCTTTGCCAGATTTCGAGTTCGTTTCTGGCGTCTTCTCCTTGCTGCCAGTGTTGGGGCCTGTTACAGTGTTCTGATCTTGTTTCCGGGTTGCAAAACCTTTCAAACATTTTTTTTCAAGTTCCTCACCTCTGTGCTCATGGTGGCTCTGGTATTTACTCCAGTCTCTTGGAAAAGATTCTGTCAAACACTTCTGTATTTCTATCTTGTCTCGTTTACAATGGGTGGAGCAATGCTCGGATTAATCAACCTCCTCACCAATATCCCTGCCACGGCAATCGAGTACCTTTCTCTTCCATATTTCTGGTTGGGTGCAGCAGTTGCCACCGCTTTCATCCTCGGTAAATGGGGAGCAGCTTTTCTTCAGAGGTCTTTTCTCCAGGGGCTTCTGCACATCCCTGTGAAGATCAAAATCCAGGGGAATGAAGTGAAGATCGAAGGTCTGGTCGACACCGGTAACCAACTCATAGACCCCCTTACCGGAAACCCTGTGATTATCGTTGAGTACGCGGTCCTTGCTCCTTTTTTGCCTCCTGAGTTGAGGAAGGTGTTTACGGAAGGTAAGGGTGAGGTTGATTTTGAGCAACTAGTAAAAGGAATCAGGAAGGGTGAAAAACCTTTTTCTCTAAGGTTAATTCCTTTCACTACAATTGGTAAGCATCACGGAATGATGATTGGCTTCAAGCCGGATGAAGTTTCTATTCTTGCTGGAGAGGAAATCTTAAAAACTTCCAAAGTTGTAGTTGGGATTTATAACAGGAGTCTATCCTCAAAGGGAAATTACCGGGCACTTCTCCATCCAGACCTTCTTTATACTTCAGTTGCCTAAAGATCTCAAGGAGGAATGCTTTGTGATCATGAGAAAAGTAAAGCGGTTCACATGGTTTTTGCGAATGGTTGCCATCAGGATATTATACAAGTTAAAATACCCTTCTCATCTTTTTTACATTGGAAGCAGCGAAGCTTTACCTCCCCCGCTTACAAGTGAAGAGGAAAACCTGCTTTTGGAGAGACTAGAAACCGGGGATACTTCGGTAAGAAATGACCTCATTGAAAGAAATCTAAGACTAGTCGTTTATATTGCCCGCAAGTTCGAAAACACCAACATTGGAATCGAAGACCTCGTTTCCATAGGGACAATCGGTCTGATCAAAGCAGTCAATACTTTCAAGCCCCAACGGAAGATCAAACTGGCGACATACGCTTCTCGCTGTATCGAGAATGAGATCTTGATGCACTTGAGAAGGAATAACAAAATAAAGGCTGAAGTTTCCTTCGATGAGCCTCTGAATGTCGATTGGGATGGCAATGAACTGCTCCTCTCAGACGTATTGGGAACCGAAGGGGACATCATCTCCAGGAAGCTGGAAGAAGAAGACGACCGCAAACTGTTGTATGCGGCAATTGAAAGGCTCTCACCACGAGAGCGGAAGATCATGGAGCTTCGTTTTGGTTTAAGTGATGGAAAGGAAAAAACCCAGAAAGAAGTAGCCGACCTCCTGGGAATCTCTCAATCTTACATCTCTCGTCTGGAAAAGCGAATCATCAAGAGACTTCGCCAAGAGATTTGCTGTTTTGAGTAGCGGTGCTTTCTTGGCAGATAAAAAGGATTTCGTGAAGAGGAAAACTGAAAGGGAAATCGGTTTTCCTTTTTTTATTTTTTCGAACTTCCCGAAACTCTGAACCAAAAACCAGAATAATTTGCGAAAATCCAGGTAATAATGAGAAATGACAAAAAACGGGGGAGGAATCAGAACAATGGTCAACAAGGTAGAAATTTGCGGTGTAAACACAGCAAAGCTTCCAGTATTGGCCAATGAAGAAATGAGAAAACTTTTCGAAAAACTGAGGAATGGAGACTTGAAAGCGCGAGAACAGCTAATCAAAGGAAACCTGCGCCTGGTTCTCAGCGTTATCCAACGTTTTGTCAATCGTGGAGAGTATGTTGATGACTTGTTTCAGGTTGGCTGCATTGGTCTCATCAAGGCAATTGATAATTTTGACCTCAGTCAGAATGTGAAGTTTTCCACCTATGCCGTCCCGATGATCATTGGAGAGATCAGGCGATATTTGCGAGACAACAACACGATTAGAATCAGCAGATCGCTAAGAGATATCGCTTATCGGGCGATCCAGGCAAGAGAAGCATTGGTCAGCAAGAACTCTCGCGAGCCGACCCTCAATGAGATAGCCGAGGAATTGAACCTTCCGAGAGAAGAAATTATTTTTGCTATGGATGCCATTCAGGATCCTGTATCTCTGTTTGACCCAATTTACCACGATGGTGGTGACCCGATTTTTGTCATGGATCAGATCAGTGACGAAAAAAGTGTGGATTCCAACTGGCTCGAACAGATTGCAGTAAGGGAAGCGCTGAGTAAGCTGAATGAGAGGGAAAAGTTGATTCTCACATTGCGTTTTTTCGAAGGGAAGACCCAAATGGAAGTTGCTGAGGAAATCGGGATTTCTCAGGCTCAAGTATCTCGCCTCGAAAAAGCAGCATTGAACCATATGCGCAAATACATCTAGGCATACGGAGGAAAGAAAATATGAGGGAAAAAAGAAAAGCTGCTTTGTTCTTGCTGGTTGTGCTTGTTGGGTGGATATGCAGTCTAAAATTTTTTATTGCTTCCAGAAAGGCATATACCCCAGATAACCTCATCAGATTTCACGTAATCGCCAACAGCAACAACCCTCACGACCAGGAAACCAAATACCGTGTTCGGGACGCTCTTATGAATTTCCTCGAAGACAAGTTCAAGAGCGTCAGCACTTGCGAAGAAGCATACAAAGTAGTTGCCAGTGAAAAGGAAGAGTTGCTCAGACTAGCAAGCGCAGCTGTGGCGGATACAGGATCTTCATATCCGGTAAGGGTAGACATTGGGGAACACGTTTTTCCAACCCGTGCTTACGGGAAGCTTGTTCTGCCTGCCGGTAAATACCAGGCCGTAAAGGTAATACTTGGTAATGGTGAAGGTGCTAATTGGTGGTGTGTCCTTTTTCCTCCTCTCTGTTTTGTAGACGTTTCCGGTGAAGCTACCGAAACAAGTGAAGCCAGGGAAACGTTTTCATCAGTGCGAATGCGCCTCTATGATTGGCTCCAGAAGTCAGAAAGCCATCTGGCCAAGTTGTTGAATTCCTGACATTCAGAGCCGCACAAACTGTCACTCTCCTTCATATATTATTTTGAGGGGGTGGCGGTGGTGGTAAAGATTTCAGAGCTTCGGGTTCGGGATGTGATCAATGTTCTTGACGGGAAGCGCCTGGGAACAATCAAGGACATTGAGATCGATCTCGAAGCAGGCAGGGTTCGTGCTCTCGTTTTACCGGGAAACAGTCGGTTTCTGAGTTTTTTGGCGAGAAACGAGGAGGTAATCGTCCCTTGGGAAAAGATCGTTAAGATTGGTATTGATGTAATTCTTGTAGAAGTTAATCCCTCCCATTAGTCCTGATTTCTAGCAGGTTTGACATTGTCAAGGGGGTTAGTCCCATGAAGTTGGGACTTTTTTTGTTTTCTCTCTGTTATGCAGGAACTTTCTTCTGAAACAGCGTATTTGAAGAAGTGAACCTGAACATGGTGGTTGATCTTCGTTGAGGCAGAGCAGCATCGTTTCCAACAACCGTGTTTCTTTGAGGAGAAAAAGGTTAAAGAAAGAAGCCTGGTGGCGAAGGTTACGAATTTCATTAATTTTAGGAGTTTTTTTCCTCGTTTCCGGCTACCTTTTGTTTCTAGGTCTCCGAGAAGTTTACCGCTTTTGCCTAATTCATGCTGTGCACACCACTATTGCCGAGGTCGGGGAACTCTGTGTTCACCATGAGGGGGAAGGAATAATTTTGCGTAATGAGGTTTTGGTAAGAGCTCCTCTGCCGGGAACAGTTACCCGTCACATCAGTGAAAAAACAAGGGTTCCCGCTCATACCCCGGTTGCTTCTTTGCAGATTTTCCCTGATCTTTCAGGAAAACCTGGCACTTACACCCTGACAGCTCCTGTTGCCGGTGCCGTATGGTATCACTGGGATGGATGGGAAGAAGTTCTCGTTCCGAACAACTGGGAGAGGTTGAATTTCGAGTTATTGTTCCCTCAAGTCGAGTCCACTAAGGAAAAACAAGCTCCCCTTACAGTAAAAACCGGGGACGTAGTCTTCAAGATTGTTGACGATTTGGTCAACCCCTGCGTGGTGATCAGGATTAAAGATAAAGGCAGTTTTGCTGTTGCCGAGGGCCAGCAGGTAGATTTAGAGTGGGAACAGGGGGAGGGTAGGGGAAAAGTCCTTCGGGTCTGGAAAAGAGAAGACTTCTGCTTCATCGCTGTTGAGGTCACTAAAGGAATTTTCAACCTGCCGCACCAGAGATCTTTCCGTCTGAAGTTAGTCTCTCAAAAGCTAGAAGGAGTTGTAATCCCTGCTGCTGCAATTTACCAGAAAGGAGAGACTAAAGGGGTATATCTGGCATCCCTCGGTGGTTATCAATTCAAAAAGGTCGAAGTGACAGGAAAGGTAGGAGATAAAGCGGTCGTCACCGGGATCGCTCCCGGGGAAGAAGTCGTTGTGAATCCCTGGTTGTTGAAGAAGATCGAAAAATTATAATATTTTCCAGTCTAGAAGGAATCAGACCATTTGCAGCGAAGTTGTCAGAAAGGAGATGAGATCTTGTGCGCAGGAATTGCTGAAAACCTGGCCCTGGTTCAGGAAAAGATCGCCAGAGCTGCAGAACGCGTTGGCCGCGATCCTTCTCAGGTAAAGCTCGTTGCCGTCAGTAAAGGGGTTGCTCCAGAACGTATCAAGGAAGCTCTTTCATGTGGGGTCAAGGATTTCGGTGAAAACCGGGTCCAGGAGTTCCAACAAAAACATCAAGTTCTCGGCGACCTTGTAGAGTGGCACTTTATCGGGCATCTCCAGAGGAATAAGGCTAAATACCTGGTAGGAAAAATAAAACTCCTCCATTCTTTGGACAGTTTAAAACTGGCACAAACTCTTGAGAAGCTTGCTACTCGTTCAGGGACTTCGTGGAAAGTGCTGGTTCAAGTGAACGTTTCAGGTGAACCGACGAAACATGGAATCTCACCTTCTGAACTTGACTACTTCCTGGAGGAATTAAGAAAGTTCAAAGGCCTGGAAGTGTGTGGACTGATGACCATTGCTCCTTACTCGCCAGACCCTGAAACGGTTCGTCCTGTATTTCGGAAATTACGCCAGCTTAGAGACGAATTCACCAAGAAAAAACCTTGGCTTGACTTGATGCACCTCTCGATGGGGATGAGCGCTGACTTCGAAGTGGCTGTTGAAGAGGGTGCCACAATAGTGAGGATTGGCAGTGCTATCTTCTCGGAACCACTTTGCAACTAACTCAAATGAGCAGGAAGGGTGGTGCCTGTGGGGCGAGAATGGTTTGAAAAGATCATATCGCTCATTGGTTTTGGTGACAATTACGAAGAAGATGATGAAGGAGAATCTCTGCCATTAGCTGAAAACAGGTCGCACAGAAAGACACCGGTTCTTAGTCTCCATACCAATCCCGAAATGAAAATAGTTGTGGTTTCCCCTACGAGTTTTGAAGATGTAGAACAACTGGCCAGTCACCTCAGGAACCGCAAACCGGTCGTGGTTAACCTGAGTCAAACCTCAAAAGATGTGGGAAGGAGAATTATTGACTTTCTGAGTGGCGCTGTTTTCGCACTTGGAGGAAGCACCAGCAAAATAACAGCAGACACATTTCTTTTCGTCCCCAGCAATGTAACCATATTGCCTGGTGACTCGGGAGTAGATTCTTCGAGAAACAGCCTGCTACGAAAAATTGAGGAAAAGGAGCGGAAGTTATGAGCGGAAAATGCAACAAAGTTGCCGTAATTGGTGGCGGGGCAATGGGTAGTGCTCTCGTCGCCGGAATCTTAAAGGCCCAGTTGATGAAGCCCAGTGACCTCGTTGTCAGTGACATCAGAAAAGAGCCCCTTGAGATTCTGGAAGAGCGCTTTGGAGTAAAGGTTACCGAAAACAATGCCGAAGCTGCTGCCTCCGGAGAAGTAGTTATTTGTGCTGTCAAACCAGGTCAGGTCGAGGGAGTCTTGAAAGAAATCAATCCTGTGCTTCATTCGGGCCATTTAGTGATCTCTGTGGCTGCAGGAATCTCTCTGGCCTTTCTGGAGAAACATCTACCTTCAGGTATCCCTGTGATCAGAGCGATGCCGAACTTACCAGCCTTGATCGGTGAAGGAGTCACCGCTCTTGCCCTTGGGAGCTATGCTGGAAAAGATGAACAGGAAAAAGCGGAGACCCTTTTCGGAGCAATCGGCAAGGTGATTACTCTTCCTGAAGAAAATCTGGATGCTGTCACCGGACTAAGTGGAAGTGGGCCTGCCTATGTCTTTTTGGTCATCGAAGCACTTGCAGATGGTGGTGTGAAAGTGGGGTTAACGCGTCAAGTAGCCCTCAAACTGGCAGTACAAACAGTCATCGGTGCAGCCAGAATGGTCGAGGAGACTAGTGAACACCCAGCGGTTCTTAAGGACCGTGTGGCTTCCCCTGGCGGAAGCACGATTGCTGGACTGCACGTGCTGGAAGAGAACAAGACTCGGGGGACATTCATCAGCGCAGTCGAGGCAGCAACGCGGCGAGCAAGGGAACTCCAGAATAATTAAAACGAGGAGAGTGAAACAAAGTGGCGAGGATAGGCTACTTCCTTGTAGATGTTGTTTCAATTGCTGTTGAAATATACATCTGGCTGATCATCGCAAGGGTGATTATTTCTTATTTCCGACCTCGTTCTTACCACCCTGTAATCAGGTTTATCTACGAAATTACTGAGCCTCTCCTGGCATTGTGCCGGCGCTTCCTGCCTGGGACAGGAGTTGGCCTTGATTTTTCACCTCTTGTGGCAATCATTATTCTTGAGCTGGGCAAGTGGTTGCTGGTTGCCCTGATTAACAGCGTTTTCCTATAATTGAACTAACTAGCAACAAATGAGAAAGGGGGTTAATCCTGGTTGGGAACTTTTAGACCAACCAGGTCGAAGAATTGAGGTCATGGCTGAAAACCGATAAAGATGGCATTTGTCTTCAGCTCAAGGTCCAACCTGGGGCACCAAAGAACGAAGTTGTGGGGGTTGTTGGTGATGCTCTGAAGATCAAGGTGAAAGCTCCTCCGGTGAAAGGTGAAGCAAATAGAGAACTCCAGGAATTTTTGGGACGACTTTTTGAGTGTGGAACCGGTAAAGTAAAAATTGTCCGAGGTGTGACCAGTAGGACAAAGCTCGTGAAGATCGAAGGAATAACTCCCGAGGAAGCAATCCGTCTGATAGAAGGTTCGTAATTTCGTAATTCAATGTATAAACCTGGTGCCTTTTGGTTCATAATAACTACTAGAATCAACAGAAGAAGGAGTGAGCTTGAATGCCAGAAAACAAGAACCAAGAGGCCACCAGGAAAGGATTGAGGGATGTTTTTAGTCCTCTGAGCAGATTGGATATCGAAACAGGTAAAGAGATCGAACCTGAAAAGAAGGAAAAGAGAAGAAGAGACATGGAAATCGCCCAAGAATACGGGCCTGTGAGAGATACAGGCAGGAGACTGAAGCCTCAAGTTGAAAGGAACGAAGCCCAACCCAAAGAGAATAAGCAACAATAGATCGACAGTCGAGGAAAGAGAACAGCCGCAGGATCAAACCCTGCGGCTTCAATTTCTTTTATTTTTGCTATGTTGGTAATGGGCAACAGATGAGCCCCAGCACTCCAGGCCCCGAATGGGTGCCTACTATTGCTCCAGGAACGTAAACAATCGGTTTTTCAATAACATTGATTTGGGTCACTACTTTCTTGCGCAATTCTTCGACCCCTTCTGGGTTCATCCCGTGGGCAAGAGCACACAGCACCTGTTCCCTTCCAACTTTTTCTGAAACCACTTGAACAAGACGGTCAATAGCCCTTTTTCTGCCTCTCACTTTTTCGTACGGGTGGATGATCCCTTCTGTTATATACACTATCGGTTTGATGTTCAAGAGGGTCCCTGCAAAAGCCTGAGCTTTGCCGATTCTTCCCCCTTTCTCTAAGTACTCCAGTGTTTCGGGAATGAAATAGACAAGCATCTTGGAAATCATATCATTGACGAGGAAGAGAATTTCCTCTTTCGTTTTGCCAGCTTGCGCCGCTTTTGCGGCTTCGAGAACAATGAAGCCACATCCCATGCTCACATAGGTGGAATCTATGACTTCAATATCCGCGCCTGGGACCATCTGTGCACCTGTTCTCGCAGATTGAATTGTCCCACTCATTTTTGAAGAGATGTGAATGGAAATGATCGTCTCATACTTAGCTGCTAAATCCTCATAAGCAGCAGCAAATTCAGCAGGAGTCGGTTGTGATGTGCGGGGGAGGTTTTTTGCTTTTTGGAGGCGAGGATAGAACTCCTCTGCTTTAATATCCACACCATCACGCAACACTTCCTGATCATCGAAAATGACTTTCAGAGGGACAACAGTAATGCCCAGTTCCTGGACAAGATTTTCAGGGATGTCTGCGGTGCTGTCAGTAACGATGCCAACCTTTTGCAACACATTTACCTCCCGAGTTCAAACTTCCATCTGTTTATTCGACCGAGATAATCAAGTGGTAGACAGGCTGCCCACCGTGATGAATTTCAAACTCGTGCTGGGGATGGTTTCTGCTTAACTTTTCGTAAATTTCCGTTGCTCTGGACATATCGACATCTTTGCCAAAATAAAAGGTGATCAGTCTTCCTTCATCTTCCAGAACACCAGTTGTCCTCAGGAGCTCCTCCAGCACTTCCTCCAAATCATTCCCCTTGACTCGTATTTCTCCTTCCCAGATCCCGATAAATTCACCTTTATCTATCTCCATCCCGCGGTAAGTGGCATTGCGAACTGCTTTAGTGATCTCCCCAGTAAGGACGTTGCTAAGAGCATTTCTCATCTTTTCGCTGGCAAGGTCCAGGTCATCTTCAGGATGGAGCGTCAAGAGTGCTGCCAACCCCTGGGGAATACTTTTCGTTGGGATTACCACGACCTTCTTTGTAGAAAGTTTTCCCGCCTGCCTGGCAGCGTGGATAATGTTCTTGTTATTAGGAAGAACGATTACTTGGTTGGAAGGGAGAGTCTCAATGGCTCTTAAGATTTCGCCAGCACTTGGATTCAGGGTCTGACCTCCAGTGACCACAACATCTGCTCCCATTTCTTTCATGATTTCAGTTAAACCATTTCCTGAAGCCACAGAGATGATTGCAAAATTTTTGCTTCGTTGAGTATTACCGGCCTCTCTTTTCTTGCTCATTTCCTCTTGCTGTTCAAGCATGTTGTTGATCTTAATGTCGTGGAGGGAACCGAACTTTAAGCAGTATTCGAGAACATTTCCGGGATGATTGGTGTGGATGTGCACCCTGGCCAAGTTGCTGTCGCCTACTACCAGCAGACAGTCACCACAGGGGCGTAGTTCTTCTTTAATTTTTTCTAATGGAAGAGAAGACCCCTTGATTAAAAATTCGGTGCAGTAGGCAAGCCTGGATTGTCCCAGCACATGTTCCTGGGGAAGAGTTTTTTCTTCAGGAAGATCTTTTATGGTGTGGGGGTAATGATTTTCCTGGGTTTTCTTTAACGAGAAAAGTATTCCCTCCAGAATCACCACAAACCCCTTACCACCAGCATCAACGACTCCGGCCTCCCTCAGTACTGGCAACTGGTTGGGAGTATTTTCGAGAGCTCTCTGGGCTTCTTTCAGTCCACTTGCCAGAATCTTCAGCAAGTTTTCACTCCCGGATAGAGCTCTCGAAGCCCCTTCCGAAAACTTCTTAATGACCGTGAGAATGGTGCCCTCCACAGGCCGCAACACTGCTCTACAGGCCACTTCGGAGCCTTCCTGAAACGCTTTGGTGATCTCCCTTGCGGTGGCCTCTTCCCTTTCTTTCAGGGAATTGGCAAACCCGTGCAGGAACTGTGACAAGATCACCCCCGAATTTCCGCGAGCACCCAGTAAGGCTCCCTTTGCAGCAGCGTGGGCAACAACACCCAGATGATCACTACCAGCCTTTTCCGCCTGCTCTACTGCAGCATGCAGTGTGTGATGCATATTCGTCCCTGTATCTCCATCAGGGACGGGAAAAACATTTAAAGAATTGATCCTCTCTTCTGATTGGCTCAGATAAGCTGAAGCCGCTCGAAGCAGTCGTTTGAAGTCACTTCCGTTAATCGTATATACTGCCACTGATTACCTCCAGAGAAACTA
>LGFL01000026.1 GCA_001508855.1 Thermoanaerobacterales bacterium 50_218 | reverse complement strand
CCAAACACTATGAGTTAATTTTGCCAACCTGGGCTACTTCTCCTCTTAACTCTAACACCAGCCTGGGTTGAGTTTAACAGATAAGGAGGTATTAAGATGCTAAGTTTTAGGAGAAAGAAGCATTATTTTGCTCTTTGTGTGACTTTCCTTTTCGTTGGTGCTTTGCTTTTGAGTGGTTGCGGTGGGGGACAGGAGCAGCCGAGTGTTAAGGAAAAAATCGTTTTTGCTGACTTGAGCTGGGACAGTTCTCAGGTCCACAATCGCATTGCTGGTTTTATTGTCGAACACGGCTACGGGTACCAGGTTGATTATCTCATGGGTGAGTCTGTGCCCTTACTTCAGGGTCTTGCTCGCGGTGATGTCGATGTGATGATGGAAGCCTGGGTTGATAACTACGGAGAATCTTATGAGAAGGTGCTTAAAGAGGGGAAGATAGAAGATCTCGGAGCCAATTTTCCTGATGCACCTCAAGGCTGGTATGTGCCTACATATGTGATTAAAGGTGACCCAGAGCGCGGTATTGAACCGATGGCTCCAGACTTGAAATCTGTTTTTGATCTGCCGAAGTACTGGCAACTCTTTAAGGATCCAGAGGTTCCTAATAAAGGTCGTTTCTATAACTCTCCACCTGGCTGGGTTTGTACGGAGATTAACGAGGCTAAAATCAAAGCTTATGGGCTCGATAAGTACTTCAATGTGTTTGGCACTGGTTCAGACACAGCCCTGGCGACATCTATCGCTTCTGCTTATGAAAAGGGAGAGCCTTGGCTTGGTTACTATTGGGAGCCCACCTGGATCATGGGTAAGTATGACATGACCCTTCTTGAGGAGCCTCCTTATGATGAAGAACGCTGGAATGAAGATTACGGATGCGCTTATCCCATGTGCAGGGTTCATATTGCTGTGAATAGCAAGCTTAGAGAAAAAGCCCCTGAAGTGGTGGAGTTTCTCCAGAATTACGAAACAACGCTTGAACAAACAAATAAGGCGCTGGCGTATATGCGGGATTCTGGTGGTGATGCCGCGGATGCAGCCATCTGGTTCCTGAAACAGTATCCTCAACAATGGAAGAAATGGGTCCCTGAGGATGTTGCTGCCAAAGTTGAAGAAGCACTTAAAGGGGTGAAGTAAGTTGGTTAAAGACAACAAACCTCTTCTTGAGGTTCGAAATCTCTGGAAGGTTTTCGGTGTGAATGAGGAAAATATCGACCTCAATGACCTCGCAGCCCTCGAGCAGCTAGAAGCAAATGGAGCAGTGGTTGCCGTTCGGAATGTTTCATTTCGGGTGAAGCGTGGGGAAGTATTCGTGATCATGGGGCTTTCAGGAAGTGGTAAGTCTACTTTGATTCGTTGCCTTCTCCGTCTAATTGAACCCACATCAGGCCAGGTTATTGTTGATGGCGAGGATGTTACAGCAATGGATGAGAAGCAGCTAATCCAATTTCGGAGGAACAAAGTGGCGATGGTTTTCCAGCACTATGGCCTGTTACCACACCGCAACGTTCTGGAAAACGTCGCTTTTGGTCTTAAGCTGAGGGGTGTCAGCCGCGAAGAAAGAGAGGAAAGGGCTCTTAAGGCAATTGAGCAAGTTGGGTTGAAGGGCTGGGAGAAGTATTATCCTGGAAGTCTTTCTGGAGGTATGCAGCAGCGTGTGGGGATTGCCAGGGCACTTGTTCAGGATCCTGACATTCTCTTGATGGACGAGCCGTTCAGCAGCCTTGATCCCCTGATTCGGAGAGAGATGCAGGATGAACTCTTAAAACTTCAGGAAAGTGTTAAGAAAACCATAATCTTTGTTACTCACGACCTCAATGAGGCTTTGCGGCTTGGTGACCGCATGGCCGTTATGCGGGAGGGAGTTTTTGTCCAGGTTGGAAAGCCACAGGATATTATCATCAAGCCTGCTGATGAGTATGTCAGGCGTTTTGTGCAGGACGAGCGAAGAATGGCACTCGTTGCTGCAGGAAACAGGAAGGCTTTACCGTAAAGGAGAGGCACTATTCACTACGAGGAGGTGAAGCCGGTGTTTCCAGATGCACTCCAGTTTCACATCGCTTCTTACATAGATAACTTTGTCAAGTGGCTTCAGATAAGTTATGGTGCAACATTTGACGCCTTTTCCAATTTCTTGTTAACGATCTTGCTTGGTATTCAGAATGCCCTTTTGCTGATCCCCTGGTGGGTGTGGGTGGTCGTAGTTACGGGTCTGGCCTGGTGGCAGAGCCGAAAAATATTTACTGCTCTTGTCCTGGGCGGTTTGATGATGCTGGTAGGGGTCTTCGAGCTTTGGGTCCCGGCTATCGAGACTCTTGCTATTGTGATTACCTCGGTTATTATATCTCTGGTGATCGGGATTCCAGTTGGGGTGGCGATGGCTGAGTGGGATCGATTGAGCGTTGTCATTACTCCGTTGCTTGATGCCATGCAAACAATGCCCAGTTTCGTTTATCTGATTCCTGCTTTGATGCTCTTCGGATTAGGGAAGGTTCCGGCAGTAATTGCTACCGTGATTTATGCCGTTCCCCCAGTGATCAGGCTCACCGACCTAGGCATTCGCCAAGTTTCCGCCACCGTTCAGGAAGCTGCTCGCGCTTTTGGGGCGACCAGGTGGCAGATGCTCAAAGAAGTCAGGCTCCCTCTGGCAATGCCTTCGATTCTTGCAGGTGTAAACCAGACGACGATGATGGCTCTGGCAATGGTCGTTGTGGCCAGTATGATCGGAGCGCGGGGTCTAGGAGAACGAGTTTTGCTTTCTCTTAACAGGATAGCTATCGGCAACGGGTTTGAGGCAGGTTTTGCCATTGTGGCTCTGGCAATTATTATTGACCGCTTGACTCAAGGTGTAGCCAGGCGCTGGCAGCCACCCCAGACCAACTAATTGAAACATTGTTTTTGGTTGTTCTCGCGAAATCCTGCTCCATACAACTCGCAGATAGTGCCCTTCCGCTAACCTGCCTAGTTTCCCGTTGGCGCTCTTTATTTTTTTGTTTTTTGTCTGATCGTGAAGAGAAGGGAGGGATATTACTGGACTAATTTTTTGATAGGTGCGGTAGGAATTGAATTATTGTCCCTGGCACTGAGAAAGGAGGAATATTGTGCTGAGGTGGAAAAAGAGTTGGTATTATTTGTCTTTCGGGCTCGTTTTGTGTTTCCTTGGCTGCCTGATATTATTAGCCGGGTGTCAAGGTGGCACTCAGCAGGCTCAAAAAGAAAAGCTGGTTTTTGCGGATCTGAGTTGGGATAGTGTCCAGGTTCATAATAGGATTGCCGGGTTTATAATTAAGCACGGCTATGGGTATCCTGTCGACTACCAGATGGGGGAGACTGCACCCCTTCTCCAAGGTCTTGGTCGTGGTGATGTCGACATTATGATGGAAACATGGGTAGACAATATTCTGGATGCCTTACAACCACTGCTCGACTCTGGAAAGGTTAAGGATCTGGGCCCGAATTTTCCTGATGCACCTCAAGGTTGGTACGTGCCCGCTTATGTGATTAAGGGTGACCCTGAGCGGGGAATTGAGCCAATGGCTCCTGACCTAAAGTCAGTCTTCGATCTGCCAAAATACTGGGAGCTTTTCCGTGATCCCGAGGTTCCCGACAAGGGTCGTTTCCACAACTCGATCCCTGGGTGGCTTTGCACCAAAATCAATGACCAAAAAATTAAAACTTATGGTCTAGACAAGTACTACAACGTATTTTTGACAGGTTCGGATATGGCTCTGGCAACATCTATTGCTTCTGCTTATGAAAAGGGAGAGCCCTGGCTTGGCTACTATTGGGAGCCTACCTGGATCATGGGTAAGTATGACATGATAATGCTAGAAGAACCCCCCTATGATGAAGAGCACTGGAAGCCAGGAGATTACGGATGTGCTTATCCGATGTGTCGAGTCCACATTTTCGTAAACAGTAAGTTAGAAGAGAAGGCACCAGAGATAGTTGAGTTCCTCAAAAAGTATGAGACTACTCTGAAGCAGAACAACGCCTTTCTTGCTTATCTGCAGGAGACTGGTGGTAAAGCAGAAGATGCGGCAATCTGGTTCTTGAAAAAGTACCCTGAGCAATGGAAAAAGTGGGTTCCCGCTGATGTTGCTGCTAAGGTAGAAAAAGCACTCCAGGAAGCAGAATGACTGAGAGGTTTTGAGTAAAGTGGCAAGAAAGTAAAGAGGTTCAAAGCGCCAGACGGGTGCTTTCTTCCATTCCCCAACCCAAGACGAATTTTGTATAATGAAAAAGAGCCCTTAAACTGGAGTAGGAGCTGAAAAAATGAACCGCTGTCCTCATGTTCACGATCACAGCCATTCAAGGGACTTTTCTGACGTCAAAAGCACTCGCCTGGTGCTGGCGGTTTTTTTAAACTTCTTGATCACAGGAGCCGAAGTCTTAGGTGGCCTTTATTCAGGGAGCCTTTCTTTGATTTCTGATGCCCTCCACAACTTCGGGGACGGGATGGCGATTCTGATCAGTTATCTCGCCCTCAAAATCGCCGCAAAAGGCAATGATTACAAAAGGACATTTGGTTACAAAAGGGCCACCATTTTGGCTGCCTTAGTTAATTCCACGTTCTTAGTTCTCGTTTCGGTCTTTCTCCTTAAAGAGGCCTTCTTTAGGTTTCTGGAGTCAGGACCAATTGAGGGTGAACTCATGGTGGGAGTGGCTTCCCTTGGCCTTGTAGCCAACATTGCTGGGGTTGCTCTTTTGAAAAGGCCGTCCCACAGTGACCTCAACATCAGGTCCTCTTACCTCCACCTCGTTGCTGATTCCCTGTCCTCACTCGGAGTAATCGTCGGCGGAGTGGTGATCTATTACTTTGGCTTTTCCTTGGTCGACCCGTTACTGACGGTCTTGATTGCCCTTTATGTGTTCAAAGAAAGCTATGAAATCATCAAAAAGGTTGTAAACATCCTTATGCAAGGAGTTCCTGAAGGAATCGATCTTCAGGCTGTGGTGGAGGACATCAAGAGCCTTGAAGGTGTGGAAGATGTGCACCATGTCCACGTGTGGGGCCTGAACGAACACTATGTCAACTTTGAGGCCCATGTCAACGTCAGGGATATGCTAGTGAGTGAGACTAAGGTCATCCTGGAAAAAATTAAGGAGTTGCTCCGGTCTCGGCACGGGATTAACCATGTCACCATCCAGTTTGAGCACAAGTCCTGTTGTGGTGAAGGGATTATTAAAAAAGCCTGATTCCTGCAATCTTGTGGGGAAGAGGTGGTTTGTGATATAATCCAGAAAAAATCCAAAAACCGTGGAAAAACAATGACCAGGAGAGTAGGAAAGAAGCGACTCTTTCAGGGAGGTTGCACCAGGGACTGAAAGTGCAGCCAGAGTCGGCTTTCTGAAGTTCACCTGGTAGTTGCAGTGCTGAAAGCTGTTTGGCGAGTAGGTGCTGCCGGGATTCCCGTTATCGAGGAATTTCGCTATAAAAAGAGGGCCTGTTTCGGGCCAAGAAGGGTGGTACCGCGCGGGTTTTCCAACCTCCGTCCCTTTTGGTGGCGGAGGTTTAATTTTGTGGAAAGGGGTGTCTGCAGCTTGGAAAAAAAGATTCTCGAGATAAAAGAGAGAGTTCTCTCCGAACTGAAGAAAGCAGAAAGCTTCGATGCTATCCAGGAAATCAGGGTCAAGTTTCTCGGAAAGAAAGGGGAACTGACTCAGGTTTTGCGGCAGATGGGAACGCTTGCCCCAGAAGAGAGGCCTCGCATTGGTCAGCTTGCCAATGAAGTGCGGGCTCTGTTGACGGAAAGGCTGGAGAAGAAACTCTCGATTTTGCGCGAGCAAGAGAAAGAAAAGAAGCTAAAAAGTGAGCGGATCGATGTGACTTTGCCGGGGCGTCCTCTTCGCCGTGGCCATAGGCACCCTATCTCTTTAGTTTTGGAGGAGATCAAGGATATCTTCACTGCGATGGGATTTGAAATTGCTGAAGGGCCAGAAGTGGAGTGGGATTACTATAACTTCGAGGCCCTGAATATTCCTAAAGATCACCCTGCTCGTGATATGCAGGATTCGTTTTATATCACTGATGAGATTTTACTGCGCACGCACACCTCTCCTGTTCAGGTGCGTGTTCTGGAGAAAAGTGTTCCTAAGGTGCCTGTAAGAATTATTGCCCCTGGAAAGGTCTATCGCAGGGATGATGATGCTACCCATTCCCCGATGTTTCACCAGGTTGAAGGACTTCTGGTCGACAAAAGGTGTACTCTCGGGGATTTGAAAGGGGTCCTCCTCGCATTTGCCAGGCAGATGTTTGGCCAGGATCGCCAGATCAGACTCCGCCCGAGCTTCTTTCCGTTTACCGAGCCCAGCGCCGAGGTTGACATTTCTTGTGTCAACTGCGGGGGTAAGGGCTGTCGGGTCTGTTCCTGGACGGGGTGGTTGGAAATTCTAGGGGCAGGGATGGTTCACCCACGGGTTCTGGAGACTACCGGCTATAACCCGGAAGAAGTTGTTGGCTTTGCCTTTGGGATGGGTGTCGAGCGGATTGCTATGTTGAAGTATGGGATCCCTGACCTGAGACTGTTTTTTGAAAACGATATCCGCTTTTTGCACCAATTTTAGGGGGGAATGAGTTGTGCGTGTTCCTTATAGTTGGTTGCGGGAATATGCTGATTCCGGGCTGAGTGCTGGCGAAGTTGCCGAGAAATTGACGATGGCGGGGATTGCCGTCGAAACAGTTGAACTACCTGTGCCCGGTCTTTGGCAGATTGTGGTTGGAAGGATCCTGGAAATTACTCCCCACCCAAAGTCTGAAAGGCTTTTCGTCTGTAAGGTTGATGTGGGCGAAAAGGTAATCCAGGTCGTCAGTGGTGCTCCCAATATCGAAGTTGGAGTCAATGTTGCTGTCGCCCCTGCAGGAACTTCTCTTCCTGGCGGTTCTCAGGTAGAAGTTAGAGAGTTTCAAGGGATAGAGTCGGAAGGATTGCTCTGCTCAGGTGCGGAATTAGGGACTGATGAATGGGGGTTTGGTGATGACCAAGGGGTCCTTGTCCTAAAGAAGGACCTGGTTCCGGGGACTAGCTTGGATCAGGCTCTCGGTCTCGATGACCAGATTCTCGAGTTCGATCTGACACCAAACAGGGGAGACTGCCTAGCGGTGATCAACATCGCCCGTGAGGTCTGCGCACTTACAGGGGCCGAACTCCGCCTTCCCAGGGTTGAAGTTCCGGAAATAGAGGAAAGTATCGATGGCTGGATCCAAGTGGAGATCCGGGAACCCTCTCTCTGCCGCAGGTACGCAGGTCGGATTGTCAAGAATGTCAAAGTTGCACCTTCTCCTGACTGGCTTCAGTACCGCCTGCGAGCCTCCGGAATCAGGCCGATTAACAACATCGTCGATGTCACCAACTACGTGATGCTGGAATTTGGGCAGCCCCTCCATGCCTTCGACTACGAGAAACTACAGGGTGGCAAGATCGTCGTGAGGAAAGCGGCAGCGGGTGAGCAATTGGTAACACTAGATGGAGCCACCAGGAATTTGGATGAAGAAATGTTGGTTATTGCTGATGCCAGAGAGCCAGTGGCTCTTGGCGGGATCATGGGGGGTCTGGCAAGTGAGGTTACAGAAAGGACACGAACTGTTTTTCTAGAAGCTGCCTATTTTGATTCCCGGAATATAAGGCGAACCTCCAAGCTGTTGGGACTTCGCACAGAATCCTCTCAGAGATTTGAAAAAGGGATCAATATCGAAGGTGTTGTCGAGGCACTGAACCGGGCTGCTCAACTGATTGCCCTCTTGGGAGCTGGAGAAATCGTCTCTGGAGTTGTTGATGAATACGTGCGTCCTGCTGCCCCGATTACCATCAGGCTCCGTGTTTCTAGGGTCAATAAGGTTCTGGGGACAAATCTGGAGAGAGCAGATGTCCAAAAGGTCTTGGAACGTCTAGGTTTTTGCTGTGAGCTTTGTGGAACTGATTTTCTCTTAGTGGGTGTCCCTCCTTATCGTGTCGATGTTTCTGAGGAAATTGACCTCATTGAAGAGGTGGCCCGTGTTTACGGTTATGACCGGATTCCATCGACAATTCCTGTGGGGATTTTGTCTCAGGGGCGTCGTTCCCTGGAAGGAAGCTTGCGGGACCTCACCGCCAGGGTAATGGTCGAATGTGGGCTTGATGAAGTGATTACCCTCAGTTTTACTGGTGAAGGTTCATTTGACAAGCTGCGAGTTCCCAAGGAAAGCAAGTTAAGGAAAGTCGTCAGAATTCAGAATCCCCTCCGCGAGGAACACGGGTTACTGCGAACCTTGCTTTTGCCGGGACTTATCGAAACTGTTGCTAGTAACTGCAAGCGCAGATTAACAAACCTAGGTATCTTCGAGATGGGAGTGGTTTTTGAACCTGCTGGAGAGAAAAACCTGCCGGAGGAAAAACTGCATCTGGGGATAGCTGTATGTGGCAAGGAAGATCGTGGTTGGCAGGAACCACCTGGAGAGCGGGACTTTTACTATGTGAAAGGAGCCCTGGAGGCTCTTTTTGAGGCCCTCGGGATTAAGGATCTTGCTTTTGTGCCTTGGCCTGATTTTCCCCCTCTGCACCCAGGGCGTGCTGCCCAAGTTCTGGTCAATGGCCAGGAGGTGGGGTTCATTGGTGAACTCCATCCCGATGTCCAAGAGAATTTTGAACTCCCAGTGAGGGTGTGTGTGAGCGAGCTTGACCTCACACAGGTGTTTCCTTTTGCCAGACCGGTAAAGGTTTTTGAACCGATTCCTCGCTACCCTGGGGTCGAGCGTGATCTGGCAGTGATTGTCTCCCAGGATGTTCCTGCAGAGCAGGTTACCAGGGTGATCATGGCAGCAGGGGGAGATTTGCTAAGGGAATGCAGGCTTTTTGACGTTTACCAAGGACCCCAGGTACCTCCGGGTTGCCGTAGCTTGGCCTATTCACTGCTGTTTCAGTCCCTAGAGCGCACCTTGACTGATGAGGAGGTTTCAGAGATTCACCGGAGCATTGTAGAGGCGTTGGAACGCGAGGTGGGAGGAAGGCTCAGGTAACAAACTGATGATTCGGTCAGCTTCTAGCGCGGGCTACCGCGCCTTTCTTTTTGCCCTGTGCCTTGTTTGCTAGCCGTCCGCGGCTTTCCTCTGGAAGATTTGAGTGTTCTTCGTCGACCAGAGATGGTGCTTTTCGTTGCATCACGACAGGCGCGGGAGACAATGGGCATGTGGAGTAATTTTGCAGGAATTGATCTTGGAGAAAGAGAAAAGATTAATTATACGGGTGAACCGGGGGGGGGTTGATGATGAAGAGCGAGGAACGGGAACACGGTAATGAAAAAACAAGGGTGACTGTAAGCATTTATGGTGAGGAATATGTAATTAAAGGATATGCTTCACCCGAATACATCAAAGGAATAGCTGCTTATGTGGATAAAAAGATGCGGTTGATCGGGCAAAAAAATCCCCAGCTTTCAGTGACCAGGATCGCTGTTCTGGCGGCGTTGAATATTGCTGATGAGTTGTCGAAACTGCAGGAAGATTATGATAGCCTGGTTAAGCTTCTGGAAGAAGAGAAGGCTATCAAATAGTTTCTAAAGATGGACGACGGGAGTCTAGTTTCATGACTAACTGGGAGATTGCTCAGGTGTTTGAAGAAATTGCCGATCTTTTGGAGATTATGGGGGAAAACCCTTATAAAGTTAGAGCTTACCGAAAAGCAGCGAGAGTATTGGAAAACCTCTATCTGGATGTCCAGGATCTTATTGAAGAAAACCGCTTGGAAGAAATACCCGGCATTGGGGAAGCGCTTGCGGCCAAAATTGAGGAGTTGGTGAAAAGCGGGCGTCTCCGTTATCACGAGGAACTAAAGAAAAAAGTCCCCCCAGGTCTTCGGGAGATGCTACAAATACCAGGGGTGGGGGCAAAAACTGTCCAGATCATCTATAAGCACCTGAACATTAGTTCAATAGATGAGCTTGAAGAAGCTGCACGCAAGCGTCAGTTGCAGGAACTGCCAGGTATCGGAAAAAAGACCGAGGAAGCGATTCTCCACGGGATTTCCAGCCTGCGGCAAAGTGCCAAGCGCTGGAATCTCAATTTTGCTAATGCTATCGCTAAGGAAATTGTCAGTTACATGAATGACGGGGAAAAAGTGAATAAAATAGAAATAGCGGGCAGTTACCGACGTGGCAAGGAAACAGTCGGTGACCTTGATATTGTGGTTTCCAGCAGTGATCCTTCTGCTGTTGTGGAGAAGTTTGTCGCCGCTCCGTGGGTGAAGGAGGTCGTTGCGAAAGGAGAGACAAAGGCGACGGTTATCACCAGGTGGGAAATCCGGGTCGATCTTCTGGTTGCCGAGTCTCAGTCTTTTCCATCAGCACTACTGCATTTTACAGGATCTGCGGCACACAACATCCATCTTCGAAGACTGGCGCGGGAGAGAGGTTGGAAGATCAGTGAACACGGAATATTGCAGGGAGAGTCTGCGTTTTACCCAGCTTCAGAGGAGGAGTTTTACCAGGCTTTAGGTATGAGCTATATTCCTCCGGAGTTGCGTGAAGATTGGGGTGAGATCGAGGCTGCCCAGATCGGAAAGATCCCCGAACTCGTTAAAGATGAAGATCTCAGAGGTGACCTTCATGTTCACACAACCTGGAGTGATGGGGCAAATACTCTCGAAGAGGTTGTAGAAGCAGCGAGGGCACGGGGCTATCAGTATCTCGCAATTACTGATCACTCGAAATCTCTCGGGGTCTCCAATGGGCTGACCGAGGAAAGGCTGCTGCAGCAAAAGGAAGAGATTGAGCGACTCAACACCCAAATCGAAGATTTTACTTTACTGGCAGGTACTGAGGTCGATATCCTTACAAACAAAGAGCTAGATTTTGATGACAGGATTCTTGCAGAACTGGATCTTGTGATTGCTTCTATCCATTCAGGGTTCAAGCAAGATCGGGATACACTAACCGAGCGCATTATTGCTGCCATTGACAACGAGCATGTGGATATCATCGGTCACCCTACGGGGCGTCTCCTGGGGCGCAGGGAACCTTATCCTCTTGATGTGTCCAGGGTGCTGGAGGCTGCTGCTCAGACAAAGACCGCCCTTGAGATCAATGCTTCACCGGACCGCCTCGACCTTAAGGATGTTTATATCAGAGAAGGGAAGGAATTAGGGGTAATTTTCGCCATCAATACTGATGCTCATAATGTTCATGCCTTGGACGACATCCACTATGGAGTGAAGATGGCGCGTCGGGGCTGGCTTGAGAAGAAAGATGTTCTGAATGCCTTGTCTCTTGAGGAGCTAAAAAAGTGGCTTAAAAAAAGAAGTTAATATATACCCGAAGAGGAGGTTTTGCTGATGCTCATCCGCGAGATTTACGAGCTAGCTGTCCAGAAAGGAATGGCTGCCGATCCGCGTGGCCAGGAAGGAGTGAAAAAGCTTTTAGAAAAGCGGCGTAAAGAGTACGAGGAACTCAAAGAAAGTGAAAGAAAGGAGTACGACCAGGAAAAGCTCCGGAACCCTTATGATGACACAAGGATCCTTTTTGGGGATCCTGGGAAAGAAGTCCGTTGCGTTCTCAGTGGAATTGACATCGAAATTGGAGAAGTGCTTCTTGCTGACCGCTTGCGGGAAAAAGGAAAGGAGATTGATTTGATCATCTCCCACCACCCTGAAGGCAAGGCCCTTGCTGCTCTTCACGAAGTGATGCATCTTCAGGAGGATGTTCTCCACCACCTGGGAGTTCCGATCAATGTTGCCGAAGGTCTCCTGGCTGGGAGAATCGCTGAGGTTTCGCGGCGTTTGCTTCCCCTCAACCACAACCGTGCTGTTGATGTTGCCCGGTTGCTCGACATCCCCTTGATGTGTGTGCATACTCCTGCAGATAACCTGGTGACCAAGTTCCTTAATGAGATTTTTGAGCAGCGTAGCCCGGAAACTGTTGGGGATGTCATCAAAATTTTAAAGGAGTTGCCGGAGTATCAGGAAGCTGTTAAGATTAATGCTGGCCCAAGGGTTATCGTTGGAAGTGAGAAGAAGAGAGCAGGCAAGATCTTTGTAGATATGACGGGTGGTACTGAAGGTGCTAGGGAGGCTTATGAAAAGTTGGCTGATGCCGGAGTAGGAACTGTTGTCTGTATGCACATGACAGATGAACACCGCAAACAGGCAGAAAAGCACCACATCAATGTGGTTGTTGCCGGTCACATTGCCAGCGATTCTTTAGGGATGAATCTTTTCCTGGATGAGTTGCAGCGGCAGGGCATCGAGATCATCGCCTGCTCAGGCCTGATCCGAATTTTCCGGAATGGTTGATACAGATAGAGAAAACGGAGGTCACTTCAGGGATATGGCAAACAAAAAAAAGCCAGAATTGCTTGCCCCGGCAGGAGGCCCGCTAGCTCTCCGGGCCGCTGTCGAAAACGGCGCTGATGCCGTCTACCTAGGAGGCAAGCTGTTCGGAGCACGAGCTTATGCTGAGAACTTTACCAAGGAAGAAATTGTTGAGGCTCTTGATTACGCTCACATCAGGGGAGTAAAGGTCTACGTAACCGTGAACACCCTTGTGGATAACAGGGAATTCGGGGAACTGGCCGATTACCTGTTTTTTTTGTATGAAGAAGGGGTTGATGCGATCCTTGTCCAGGACCTGGGTGTGGCCAAGTTTGTCAGAAGACTGTTACCTGATTTACCTCTTCACGCCAGCACCCAGATGACCGTTCATAATGCCGCTGGGGTGACGTTTCTCGAAGAATTGGGTTTCAAACGGGTAGTACTGGCACGCGAGACCAGTTTCCAAGACATTAAGGAAATCAAGCACAGGACGCAACTGGAACTTGAGGTTTTTGTGCACGGTGCCCTCTGTTTTTGCTATTCAGGTCAGTGTCTCTTCAGCAGCCTCGTTGGCGGCCGCAGTGGCAATCGGGGGCGCTGTGCCCAACCCTGCCGACTCCCTTATCAACTTGTTGATGGAAAAGGAAGGAACCTGAGCGCTGGTTGCCCGGGCGCTCACTTATTGAGCCCGAAGGATCTGATGCTGATTGAGGAACTTCCGCTTCTCATTGAGGCAGGGATTTCTGCCTTGAAGATCGAAGGGCGGATGAAACGCCCTGAGTACGTGGCCACGGTTGTCAGAATCTACAGGGAAGCTCTTGACCGGGCATACGAAGACCCGGAGAATTACCGGGTGACTGATGAGGAACTAAGAGAGCTTGCCCAGATCTTTAACCGAGGCTTTACCACTGGTTACTTTTTTGGCAATCCAGGTCGAGATCTCATCGGATATACCAGGCCGAATAACCGGGGACTTTATCTCGGTCGTGTGCTCAAGGTGAGGCAGGGTAGGAAAGTAGTCTTCAGGCCGAAGCTGCCGTTGCAAAGCGGTGATGGGATAGAATTTTGGACTAGAGGAGGGGACAGGAAGGGGTTTACTGTCCATGCAGTAAGTGTGCAGGGGGGCCTACAGGACGCGGTAGAGCCAGGAGTTGAGGTGGAAATCGTTGTTCCTTTCGAGGTGCAACCCGATGATCGGATTTTTAAAACTCATGACGAGGAACTGATTCAGAAAGCCCGGAGATCGTTTTCTGGACCTTCTCGGAAGAAACTCCCGATCGTAGTTAAGGTCTCTGCCATTGTGGGACAACCCTTGAAAATGGAGGCGTGGGACTTTGAAGGAAACCACGTGGAAGTACGGGGAGAGCTTCTAGGGGAATGTGCTTTGAAGCATCCCCTGACTCCCGAAGTTCTCAGACGACAAATCGAGCGTCTCGGAAATACCCCGTTTGCTTTAAGAGAACTGGAGGTTGACCTTGACGAAAAAGTGATCTTTCCTTTAAGTGAGATTAACAGGGTGCGCCGTTCTTTGGTTACTGCTCTTGAAGAAGCGCGGGCCACCAGGTTCAAGAGGTGTATTTCAAAGCCCCGAGAAAAGGAGGCTGCGTTTTGGAAGAAACTCCGGGAGCAAGCGAGAAGAGAGGGCAAAGATTCTCCCTGGCCCCTGCTCGCTGTTGCCGTAGGTGACTTGGAAAGTGCTAGGGCTGCAATTGCTGGAGGGGCAGAAATCCTTTACTTCGGTGGTGTTTCTTATACCCGGAAGAAAGCCTGGGACTCTGATTCATTGGAAGAAGTGGTAGAGTTATGTAGAAGTAAAGGCGCCACTGCTTATTTGGTTCTCCCCCGCATCTGGCAGGAAAGGGATCGACTTTTTACTGAAGAGGTGCTGAAGAAAGCCTCTGAGCTGGAAGTAGATGGTGTTCTTGTTGGTGACCTAGGAGGCCTGCGTCTTGCTCTTGATTCCGGGCTGGAAGTAGTGACCGATTTTTCGATCCCGGCTTTTAATGACCCGGCAGTTTCATTTCTTTTCGAGCAGGGGGTTGCCCGCGTTACCTTGTCTCCGGAATTAAACCGTGAGCAACTGAAAAACCTCAGCTTCCGAGAAACAGGGAAACTGGAACTGCTAGTGCACGGAGTAATTCCAGTGATGATCAGTGAGCACTGTGTTTTAGGGGCGGTTATAGGAGAAAATCCCTGTCGGAAGATTTGTGAGAAGTTAACGGCTTATTTAAAGGATCGAAAGGGTTACCTCTTTCCCTTGGTTTTTGATCAGCATTGCCGGATGACTATTTATAATGCCAGGGAACTTTGCCTTATTGAGTACTTTAAAGAAATTGTCGAGGGTGGATACGGAGCATTGAGGCTGGAATTGCGGTGGCACCAACCGCGCCAAGTTGAACAGATCACCAGGGTTTACCGCCGTGCCCTTGAAGCAATGGGCTCTGGTTTGTGGTCGCAATTCATGGGAGAACAGCTTTGGACCGCTCTTTCACAGGTTTCACCACTGGGTCTGACGCGAGGTCACTACTTACGGGGTGTTCTTGGAAATGATGAAGGAGGAGAGCGGGAGGAAGCAAATGGATAAGTTTTCCTTGGAGAAGCTTGAGTTTCCCAAGATCAAAGAAATGCTCAAAGATTGCTGTGAAACTCAACTTGGTGCTGCTCATGCTTGGAGCCTGGTTCCCTCGGAAAGTCCCGAGGAAATCCTTCGGGGCCAAGATGAGACTACTGAGGCAGTTTACGTGCTCCGGGTGGAGCCGGATTTTAGTTTCCAAAATGTCCACGATCTCCGACCCCTACTCAGGAAGGCTTTGATTGGTGGTATTCTTGAGCCTCAGGAGCTTTTACGTTGTCGGGAGACTCTCTTAGCGGCAGCAAGGATCAAGAAGAATATCCTCCAGATCAAAAAGGAGCTTCCTTATCTCCAGGAGCGTGCTTCTGGCTTGTCAGAGTGTCGACCTCTTCAGGAAAGGATTGATGCCTGCTTGCTCCCCGAGGGCGAAGTTGCGGATACAGCTTCACCTGCTCTTGCCAGGTTACGCCAGCAAATCAGGAATCTGGAAGCCAGGATACGCTCTCGGCTTGAGGAGTTCTTGGTAAAGCCAGAGTGGGCGAGGTTTCTTCAGGAGCCTTTGTACACCCTCAGGGGTGGGCGTTACGTCCTTCCAGTGAAGCAGGAATACCGAAATCAGTTCCCGGGTATTGTTCACGATCAATCTGCGAGTGGAGCCACTGTCTTTATGGAGCCTTTTACCTTGGTGGAGGTCACCAATGAGCTTGCTGCCGTTCGCGCGGCTGCTCAAGAAGAGGAACTGCGCATTTTAGAGGAACTAACTGAACTGGTTGCTGCTTATCA
The DNA here is from genome assembly GCA_001508855.1 of Thermoanaerobacterales bacterium 50_218. Classification (GTDB taxonomy): domain Bacteria; phylum Bacillota; class DSM-12270; order Thermacetogeniales; family Thermacetogeniaceae; genus 50-218. Next base: position 5,119 of record LGFL01000026.1, on the reverse strand, counting down.
TCAGGAGATCGAGAGGAACCTTCAACTTTTGGGGGAACTGGACTTTATTTTTGCCAAGGGAAGGTTGAGCAATAAGCTGAAAGCAAGACCAGCAGAGTTTACCAGGGAAGGCTATCTTGTGCTCCAGGGGGCACGGCACCCCCTCTTGAAGGGTAGGGTCGTTCCTTTGAACATTCACCTGGGAAAAGATTTTGAATGCCTCGTGATTACAGGTCCAAATACCGGGGGCAAGACTGTTGCCCTGAAAACGGTTGGACTTTTAGTTGCAATGGCTCATGCAGGTCTTCATGTTCCAGTTGCTGAGGGAAGTGTGTTTCCGTTTTTGCGGAATGTATTTGCCGATATCGGTGATGAGCAGAGTATTGAGCAGTCACTGAGTACTTTTTCTGGACACATGAAGAACATCATCACTTTCCTCCAGAAGGTAGATAGGAAGAGTTTGGTGCTTCTCGACGAGTTGGGAGCGGGAACCGACCCTGAAGAAGGTGCTGCCCTTGGAATGGCCATTCTCGATTACCTTTTGGAGAAGGGAGCCCTGGTCATTGCCACTACTCATTACAGCGAGCTGAAGGTTTTCGCCCACCACCGGGAGCGTGCTGAAAATGCCTGTGTCGAGTTTGATTCCAGGACCCTGAGACCAACTTACCGGCTTTCTATTGGTTTTCCCGGTCAGAGTAATGCTTTCGAGATTGCCCTGCGTTTGGGGCTTTTCCCAGAGATCGTGGAAAAAGCCCGCAGTTTTTTAAAGCCTGAACAGAGGGAACTTACGGAACTGATCAGGCACCTCAAAGAGGACCAGGCTGCTGCCTCAGAGGCGCGTGCACAGGCAGAGAGACTCCAGGCAGAGGTTGAACAATTGCGGGACCATATCAGGCGTGAGGAAGAAAGGATCGGCGAACAGAAGAGGAAAATCCTCGAAGAAGCCACCTGGGAGGCACAGGAGATTATTCGCACCGCCAGACGCCAAGTCGAGAACCTGCTCCGTAGTTTGCGCCAGCAGCAAAGAGAACTGGAGATTAAAGAAAGGATCAGGGTAGCTGAAGAAGCGCGCAAGAAGTTGAAAGATCTCGCAGAAACCATCGAAGACAAGGCCTTGACCCTAATGCCTGCTTCTCAGGGTGAAACTTGCCATACCCTAAAACCAGGCGATCTAGTGGAAATCCCCAGTTTAAATCAGAGAGGATGTATCGTTGAAGGGCCTGGTCCTGATGGTGAAGTTATCGTTCAGGTTGGGGCTTTCAAGTTGAATTTACCTGTCTCTGAGCTTCGCCTTGTTTCTGAACTTCAAAAAAGCAGACCTTCTTCTGTAAAGTCTCCAGCATTGCAACAAAAAGTTACTGTTCCCCCTGAATTGGACTTTCGCGGACTCACCGTAGAGGAGGCCCTGGAAAAAATCGATAAGTACCTTGACTCTGCTTACTTGGCAGGACTTACTCGCGTTTCCTTGATCCACGGCAAAGGAACAGGAGCACTACGCGATGCTGTCCGGAAATACCTCGACCGACACCCCTTTGTTGCTTCTTACCGCTCAGGCAACTATTACGAAGGAGGAACAGGGGTGACTATCGTCGAGTTCAAGTAGTCCGAGCTTAATCTGTTTCTGAAGTTTCTTCTTTTTTCTGGTCCTTTTCTTCCCCGGTTTCGGGTAAACTGAAAATCACCTTTTTCTTGACTTGATGATCGGGAAGCGGGCAGTGCAGCTTGGGAACCTCACTGGCCGGAAACTCGCGTTCTTCCACGAACTCAGGTGGACAACCACCTGTTTCCAGGAGTCCTGGGGTGTTAGCAAGGTAAGGGACACCATTGTGCCTGGGGTCGGTGCAGATCCTCACTGTGACCTTTTCTTCACCTGCTGTTTCCGGTCCATGGATCGAACAGACCTCTGTTGGCAGTGCTTCACTGGCGTCTTCTGGCTTTACTTTTCCTGAGACTTCTGGCCTTTTCAGGAACACAGCACGGATTTTGTTTGGACAGTAGGGATTTGCCAGTTTCCCGGATTCTGCGCAGATCTCAGCCTCAACGTGGGCATCACAGGTTTGTGTGGGCACTGTTCCCTTGACGAAGATCTCGGTTATTAGGTCTTTTTTAGGACAGAAGGCATTGGGTAGTAACCCTGACTTGCTGCAAATTGTTGCCCGGACGATTCCTGGTGGCTGGGGGAAGTCGCGCACCGGAAGTCCCGCGGTTGCCTCCTGCATTACCGCCTTCCAGATTTTGGCCGGATAGGTCCCTCCGTAGACATTGTACATTCTTGCCTCTTTGTCGAATCCCATCCATACTGCTGCTGTAAATTCGGGAGTGTAGCCAACAAACCAAGCGTCTACATCTTCTGATGTTGTTCCTGTTTTCCCCGCCACAGGTCTGTTGAGCTGAGCTCTCCAACCTGTGCCCTTGCTTACTACTGTGCGCAGCAGGTCTGTCATGATGTAAGCGGTTTGTTCTGACATTACCACACGCCGCTGGGGGTGGGCTTCGTAAATGGTGATTCCATCCCGGTCTACGATTTTCCGGACGGTGTGCGGGGCAATGTAGACCCCTTTGTTGGCGAAGGCTGAGTATGCACCTGCCATTTCCAGTGGAGAAACCCCGTAAGTGATACCTCCTAGCGCAAGAGAGAGGTTTTTGTCGCGGACCGGGTCAAGACTGGTGATCCCCAGCTTTTTAGCGAAGTTGAAGGCATACTCGACACCGATCAGGTGAAGCAGTTTTACTGCATACGTGTTGATCGACCACTGAACAGCGACCCTCATGGGGATTAACCCGCGATATCGGTGATCGTAATTTTCGAACGTTTTCTTCCCAAAGGTGACGGGGACGTCATCGAGGACGAGGGCTGTTGTGTAACCCTTTTCTAGAGCCGGGGCATAAACGACAATCGGTTTGATTGCTGAGCCAGGTTGGCGTTTTGCCTGAGTTGCTCTGTTGAAAGCACGTAGTTGGGAGTAGTCACGCCCTCCCACGAGGGCTTGGATTTCTCCGGTGTGGTGGTCAATTAGGACCATTGCAGCCTGAACCTTTTTTCCTTGTTGGTCTGGAGGAAAGTAGGAGTCATCGGCAAACACTTCTTCCATTTTCTTCTGAATCCGGGGGTTGAGGCTGGTGTGGATTTTGAGCCCACCGCGGTAGATCATGTTTTGGGCTGTTTCCCGTGAAAGCCCCTGTTGTTGGAGGATCTTTTCTGTTTCCGAGATAACATAGTCAATGAAATAAGGATATTGGTAAAAATTCTTCGAAGATTTTTCCTGGATTTTGAGGTCTTCTTTTTTAGCTGCTTCAGCTTCCTGCGGAGAGATTTTTCCCTGCTCTGCCATCAGGTCGAGAACCAGTTCCTGGCGTTTTTTGGCGAGTTCGGGATTGCTGAGAGGGTTATAATTATTGGGGCTGCGCACAATTCCGGCAAGCATCGCGCTCTCAGCGAGCGTCAAGTCTTGGGCATCTTTACCGAAGTATAGTTGGGCTGCTGCCTGGACACCGTAAGCACCGTGCCCAAAGTAAATTTTGTTTAGGTAAAACTCCAGAATTTCCTCCTTGGAGTAGTGCCGCTCGAGTTCGATGGCAAGGATTGCCTCCTGGATCTTCCTTTTGAGGGTTTTTTCTGGGCTAAGAAAGGCATTTTTTACCAGTTGCTGGGTAATGGTGCTGCCTCCTTCGGTTCCAAGACCTCCTTTAATGTTGGCAATGGCTGCTCTGCCGATTGCTCTAAGGTCAATCCCGAAGTGCTCGTAAAAACGTTCATCTTCTACTGCAATAAATGCATCTGGAAGATATGGAGGCAGTTCTCTGAGCGAAACAGGGCTTCGATTTTCTTCTGCAAAGACCTTGGCTGCTGGGTGACCGTATTTGTCGTAGATGACTGTGGTCTCGCTTCCCTCAAGCTGTGACGGATCCCAGGAGGGTAGATCGGATACAACTCCTACAAAATAGCCGCACCCTACTCCGACGAGACTGATTACTAGGAGGAACAAGACGAGCAATAACACCCGAGAAAAGCTGATTTTTTTCTTTTTGGCCTTTTTGGTTTTCGTTCGCTTTTGGTCAGCATCCTTATTTCCCAATTTTCTTCCCCCAGTTGCCTTCAAAAATCAAGGTTGGATTGGTTTAGGAGAGTCCAGTGAGTGGTGTCAAACCAAATTCTTGGCAGCGCTCAAAAGTTTCTGGGTGAGCGATGACGATGAGGATGTCGCCTGGCTGAATTACAGTTTGGGCCTCTGGAGAGATGATCTCCCTTCCGTTTCTCTGAATTGCCAACACTGTGGCCCCAGTTTGAGACCGAAACTGGACTTCGCCGAGGCTCTTTCCGGTGAAAGGTGAAGTTTGCTCAACCCGGAATTCCTGGATCCGCTGGAGTCGGGTAGCCATTTTGAAAGTGTAATTCAGCAGTTCGCTGGTAAGCCTGGCGATCTCCTGGTCAAGTTTGTTCCTTTCTTCGAGGTATGAATGTAGCTGTTTCTGGATATCTGAAAGAACCTGGCGCTGGCCGAACTCGGCAACATAGTTTTCCGCAGCAACCCGAGAATTCACAGTAACTCCTACACCTGGATGAAGTTTGACAATCCCTCTTTCTTCCAGCAGTGCCAGGGCCCGTCTGATCGTTTCTGGGGAGACGTTGTATCTTCCTGCAAGTGAAGACCGTCCGAAAATCCGTTGTCCTTCCTGGTATTCTCCCCGAGCAATTCTTGTGGCGATGTCCACTGCAATATTAATATACCTCGCTGGGCGCGAGCGACTGGTGAATTCTGGCACAAAGCTCATCCTTTCTGTAAATTTAAATTACCTTTGAGAACATTTTGTATGAAGAACAGGTGCAGGAAGATGCTCTAACATTTAGCAGTTGATGATTTTCTTAAGAGTCCCCAGGTAGAGGTACGTTCCGTGTATGGTCCATATAAGGGTAGCGTTTTTAGTAAGTATAGCACATAAAATTTACTTCTATAAAGAAGAAAATTTTTGCGATTTTTCGGGCTGAAACATAGAGAACCTTTTTGAATCTCTGTCCTTGCTCTTGGGCGAGCGATTATGAGTTAGGCGACAAGCCACCTATGAAAAAGCGCAAGCGCGTTCTTCTGCCGCTAGAGGCAACATTACTTCTTCTGCGGCCAAGTACCTCACCCTGCTTGCT
>LGFL01000085.1 GCA_001508855.1 Thermoanaerobacterales bacterium 50_218 | reverse complement strand
CCGCCTCACAACGGACACCCTTGCCTTAAGCTAACGACTACTGCTACCTTCGTCGTTCGGGACTTTCACCCTATAGCCAACGCCCATGCGGGGCACGCGAAATTAAGACCGCATGTAGAGAACATGCGGCAAAAATCCAAAACGAATTATGGGCACACTATCTTATTCCTCAGGCGCAATCAAGAACAGAACCTGACCGTATTCTACAGGCTGGCCATTTTCTGCAAGGATCTCCACAACTTCACCATCACACTCAGCTTCGATCTCGTTCATCAATTTCATCGCTTCAATGATACACAAAGTATCTCCTTTTTTCACCTTCGAACCCACTTCCACAAAAGGCGGAGCATCTGGTGCTGGTGCCCTGTAGAAGGTCCCCACCATTGGCGCGGTTACTTCGACAAGGTTTGCGGGCTTTTCTTCTGCTGGTTTTTCTGCCGGAGGTAAAGAAGCCTCTTTCACTGTTTGGTTCGGAACTCCCTGAGGAAATTCACCAAAAGTGGGAGGATTGCTCCCCAAGAAGCCTTTTCTGATGTTTACCTTGATTGATGGTGTTTCCACATGAAGCTCATTGATCTCAGTCTCGTTAATCAAGCGAACTAATTCTTTGACATCATTGATGGTCATCGTTCCTGCACTCTCCTCGACCGGGGTTGGTTCTACCTGAACCTGTTCTGGTCTAGCTTCCTGGGAGGGTTGAGGTTTAGAGACCTCCTTCTCTTCTGCAACAACTGGCTCGATCTCGCCACTCCGCACCTTGCGCCTGTATTCAAAGAACCTGCGCGCTACTGCAGGAAAGAGAGCGTAGGTAATGTAGTCTTCCTCAGATTCTGCCAGATCCTTGATTTCTTCCTTGATCTTCTCGAACCTACACTCCAAAAGGTCTGCAGGTCTGCAGGTGATCGGCTCTTCGTCCCCGATGATCAGTTTTTTGATTTCTTCTTTGATCGGTGCCGGCGGTTTTCCGTAAAAACCTCGAACATAGTCTTTAACCTCTTGAGGAACCATCTTGTAACGCTCTCCAAGGAGGACATTAAGAACAGCCTGGATACCGACAACCTGGCTGGTAGGTGTCACCAGAGGAGGATAACCCAGATCCTCGCGGACGCGAGGAATCTCCTCAAGAACCTCATCAAGTCTGTGAAGAGCTTTCTGCTCTTCCAGTTGCACCACCAGGTTGGTGATCATTCCTCCGGGAACCTGGTGGTCGAAAACCTTCATATCATTGAGTCTGGTTACACCGCGTTCAAAACCACGTCTGCGCCGCAGGTCTTCCCAGTAATTGGCTATTTTAAACAGGTGGTGGAGGTCGAGCCCTGTGTCCCACGGAGTTCCCTGAAGGGCGCGAACAAGGGTCTCAACGGGTGGCTGGGAAGAACCAAAGGCAAGCGGTCCAGAGCAAGCATCAAAGACATCAACCCCAGCCTCAACTGCTTTCAAACAAGCACCAATAGCCATGCCCCCAACGTAGTGAGTGTGCAGTTGCACAGGAACATCGAGCTTTTCTTTGAACAGGGAAACGAGTTCATAGGCAGCATAAGGTGCAAGCAGACCTGCCATATCCTTGATGCAAATGGAATCAGCCCCCATGTCCTGAAGCCGCAGTGCTGTTTCTAGGAAGTGCTGATACGTGTGGACAGGGCTCAAGGTGTAAACAACACAGGCCTGCGCGTGTTTTCCAGTCTTCTTCACCGCCCGCATGGGAACTTCCAGATTCCTGACATCATTGAGAGCATCAAAAATTCTGAAGATATCGATTCCACACTCTGCGGCCTTATCAACAAAAGCGATGACGACATCATCAGGGTAATGGGAATAGCCGACAAGATTCTGACCGCGGAGAAGCATCTGTAGAGGAGTCTGCTTGACATATTTCTTTATCGTTCGGATGCGCTCCCAGGGGTCTTCATTGAGGTACCTGATGCAAACGTCAAATGTGGCTCCACCCCACATCTCCAGGGAGTGATACCCCACTTTATCAATTTCTTCAAGAATAGGCACCATGTCTTCTGTTCTCATTCGGGTTGCCCAAAGGCTTTGATGGGCATCTCTCAAGGTCGTATCAGTTATTCTCGGCTTCTTCACCACTAGTTCCTCCCTACTTAGGTCTCCCCTATATAAAAGAAAACCGGTTGCAAAACCGCTTCTCATTACCTTCTACTTGACGTATTACCGCTATTGTATCTTGATTCTGCCTTTTTTGCAACCCATCCGCTTTATGTATACAATATCCCTCATTTTCTCACGATCTGTTAATTACGAGAATGTTATCAGGCTCTACACTGGTCACCTTTGAGATCAGAGCAACCAGATCCTCTTTTTCCGAAGAGGAAAGAGAATCAGCTTCCACAATAACCGTCAAGGTTTCTCCATGGATAAGAACTACGGAATCCTGGAAACCCCGGGCGAGAATTAGTTTTTCCAGTTCCTTCTCTTTTTCTGTTCTTTCCAAGAGGGCAAGGAGTTCTTTTTGGGCCTGTTGCCGCGCCTCACTACTAGAAACAGGACTGCTAGCGATACCCTCCAGAAGTTCCATCTTCTTGCTGCGAATCCTTTCTCTCGCCAAGCGACAATCCACAAAGAAATCCTGGGTACTAGAATAAGAAGAGTTGACACATACTTCGAGTGGAACCTGAGATTCACCAGCACTTCGAAAGAACTCTGTCACCTTAAAAAAACCAGGAACAACAAAATAACCCCCTGCCACAATCAGGATCCCCAAAAAAGCAAACCAGATGAGTTTTTTTCCTTCGAAAACAACAGAAAGCACATCCTCACCTTCCTTCTCTTGGAAGTATGGTTACCTTATGCGGAGGAATCGCCAGAACAGTCACTACTGCACGGACAAGCTTTTCTTTGAGTTGAGGGTTTTTTGCTCCTTCAGCAAGGATGAGGACACCGGCGATTTCCGGCCTGGCTTCCTTGATAATTACAGGAGTTTCCTCTTTCCCGCTTCCTTCCTGAAGGAGAACAAGGTCCCCCCGCTCAGTAACCTCAGTTGTTGTGCGGATGCCCCCCACTTGGTCCTTCTCTTCAACCGTTCTTTCCTCCTTGGAAACATTCTGGGCAAAGACCTGCTCGGGTCCCGAAGCGAGGGTAACGATCACTTCGACTCTTCCAGCCCCGGAAACAGCGCCAAGTACTTCCTCCAGTCTCTGTGCCAGCTCCTGTTCGATTTTACTGAGTTTGCCCTCTTGCTCAAACCCTCTTCCCGAATTTCTGCTCTGCGTTTCTGGAGGATTGTTTTCCATCAGGGAACCAGCAGAAACCATCAAAAAGATCCCAATACCGAGAAGCAAAAGAATCTTCCATCCCTGAGGGGACCTGAGAAAAGGCAAATCCTTAAGCTGTTCCCAAAAACCACCGAAATCACGGAGTTTTTCACTCACCTGTCTTTACCTCCCTGGTATTTAAACTGGTAACGACTACCTTCTCCGGAGGAAGCCCACAGATTGAAGCCACCTGGCTGCGCACCTGGAAAAAGATCCGCACAGCAGAGGAGTTATCTCTAAACTTTTCAATTTTTTCCTGCTCCTCTCCCTCCCTTACTCTGACCTCGGCGACAGGCTCTACAGCGCAGCAATTCTCGCCCTCTTCCAGTTCGATCCGCAGGAGAACCTTCTCGATACCACCAGTATCCAGGAGGTGCACCTCGGCATCGGCCGAGGCGACCCCGGGCACGGAGCAGGCTACTGTTTCTACCTGCTTTTCTATTCTTTGTTCACACTGTTCGTAAGCAACCCTGGTAGCCGTTTCCTGCAAGTGTTTCCCTTGAGTAAGGATGGTTCGCAATTCTTCCTCCTCTGGCAAAGAAGTAGCAGGATTCAAGCTAAAGGAAAAGTCTCTTCCAAGAAGCGAAACCAAAGGACTGAGAATCGTCACCATCACGAAGAGACCCACGATCACTTGAACAAATTTACGTCCCTCTTTCATTGGAAGCAGCATTTCCAAAAAAGCGAAAAAAAGCATCAGAAAGACCAGGGTCTTCACCATGTTTCTGATTGTTTCCACGGCCTCACCTCAGCATCACCACCATATTCCCAAAACCCACCACAATCGTCAGGGTAATGAAAAACATCAGTCCAACTGCAGCCACCGTGGCGAAAACAACAAGGAGGTAGTTGCCGAGCAACTGCAGACACTCTGCTAATTTCTGCGTCCCTAGGGGTTGCATCATCGCCGCCG
>LGFL01000084.1 GCA_001508855.1 Thermoanaerobacterales bacterium 50_218 | reverse complement strand
AGAATGTAGAGCACACCGTCAAGGCCTTCGATGATATACTGGACTCGGTAGCAGCTATGGCGCCAATGATTGAATCCACCTATCGAGAAATGGACAGTACTGTGAAAGCCAAGGATGTAGTGCTGGACCGCGTCCAGAGCATAAGTGCAGTGTCTGAGGAAACCTCAGCTTCATCCGAGGAGATCTCGGCGTCTGCTGAGGAACTATCGGCTTCTACCCAGGAGATAGCCGCAAATGCCCAACAGGTCCTGGAGGTAGCCAAGCGGCTGGAGGAGCAGGTGGAGCGTTTCAAGGTGTAGAAGGGTCGATTATTGTAGTGAGGCCGACCGCAAGCGACACGATCTGGACAGCGGTCGGCTCTTGTTTTTAGCCCACGGCCTCTGAGTCGAACATGTCTTCTGAGCCGATTTTTACCGGTTAAACGTGGGTAAGATGGGTGAGCGGGGCTGGCAGTTGAGCAACATTGCTGCTCTGGTAAACGTGATAGTCGATGTCTGGAAAGATGTTGTCCCGTTGTTCCAGCTCTTGGAGCCACTCCTGATTGAGAGAGTTGCTCTTGATGTCTTCGTAGATCCTGGTGAAGCACCAGATGTGCCTCTGGAAGCGCTCGACCGCGTAGCCGACCATTGTTCCTGTTTTCATGATAAACGCCCAGTCGCTGCTCTGTGCCAGGAGCAGTTCTCGCGCTGCCTGATTAAGTGCTCTCTGGAGGAGCCCGTCTGCGTTTTGATAGGTGTTGGCCAACTCCACCATGCGTTCCCCTGCCTTGTGGAGGTGGCGCCAAATCCAGTCATTGGCTCCATTCAGCCAAACCTCATGATAACCTTTCCATCCCCAGCTTGATTCACTTGGTATCGAGACCTGATTGCAGGGGTAGAACTCCAGGTAATCACTTGGAGTAATCATTTCGATGGTCTTCTGGTCGTAGTAGATCTTCCTGATCAGGTAGTCCAGCCACTGCGGCCCTTCAAACCACCAATGACCGAAAAGTTCGGCATCATAAGGGGCGATGATGATAGGTTTTCTGTCGAGGATTCCGGCAAGCCATTCCACCTGTTTTTCTCTGTTAAACATGAAGTTGCCGGCGTGAATAGCTGCTTTTTCTAAAGCACGGGAGCGGTTGTAAGGCTCTTTGTGTTCCGAGCGCCCGGTGATTCTGTAGTACTTGATCCCTGTGTGACTTCTGATGTGTTCCCCTGGAAGGTAGGGGGCAATGTAGTCGAAGTCTAGGTCATAGCCAATGTCGCGGTAAAAGTCCCGGTAATCGAAATCACCAGGGTAGCCCTCATCAGCACTCCAGACCTGTTTGGAGGATTCCAAGTCCCTTCCGAAGGCTGCTACTCCTGAGGGGCAGTAAACCGGAGCAAAGTAGCCGTATTTTGGCCTTGGTGAAGCGTGGAGGAGGCCGTGACTTTCCACGAAGAAGTACTTGATTCCGAACTTTTTGAGGATTTGTTCATCACCTGGCTTGTAGCCACACTCCGGAAGCCAGAACCCTTTAGGAGGCTTCCCGAAAAGGCGTTGGTGAAGACTGACCGCAGCCGCGACCTGGGCGTGAATTACTTCCCTCTGCAACCCCAGAAGGGGGAAATATCCGTGGGTGGCTCCTGTTGTGATGATTTCCAGTTTCCCGGCATCCTGGAGCTTTCTGAAGCCCTCGACGAGGTTATTGCGGTACTTTTCGGTGAAAAGGAAATAGGTGCGATGAAACAGGTCGCGGTACATCACTGCGTTTTCGTGGAAATCGGGCTGATTCCGCGTCCTCTCCACCTCTTTCTCGGACAATTCGATCAGTTTTTCTAGGTGTCGGGCGTAGCGCTGGATCAGGAGTTCGTCCTGGAGCATTGAGAGCAGGGTTGGAGAGAGATTAATGGTGACCCTGAAGCCAACACCCTCTTCAGCGAGTTTTTCGAAAACTTCCAGGAGTGGAATGTAAGTTTCAGTCACAGCTTCGTAAAACCATTTTTCTTCCAAGAAATGCTCGTGTTCGGGATGGCGGACGTAGGGGAGGTGAGCGTGGAGAACAAGGGCGAGATAACCCTGCGTCATCTTCAGGTATCATCCTTTCTCTGGCTTTTTGCTTTCACTTCACAGGAGAGCTGATCAGTCCGGGTGAGCTTGGACCAGATACGGCCTTGATTTTTTCGTATAACTCCTTTTCTTGTTCTGCAAGAAGGAGCCATTCTTCGTCAACGATTTCGGAAACTCGGTCACGCGGTGTGGTGACGAGGTTCGACCTGGCAATCAAGATGTAGGTGCCATCAGGGAGGATTCTGCCGAGTTCCACCCAGAAGGTTGTATTCGGTCTGCCAGTGTTGATGTACCAGTTGTTGGCATAGTCGTTGATCTCAATTTGTTGGTAACTACCGCCTTCCTCGCAAAGGCGAAGAACTGGCCGCGATCCTTCCCACTTGCTGGTTTCGCTAACTTCCCAGTAGGCAAAGATCCAGTAAGGGTCTCTCACTAAGGCGATGATCTTATTTTCCCCGTAAGTCAAGGGCAAATCGAAAGGCTTTTCTTGCTCGGAATTATTGCGCCAGGGCGTTTCTTCCAACCCCAACTCTTCGGCTATTTCCATTAGGGCAGGTGGTGCAGGTTCCAATGGGGCAGGAGATTCTTTCTGTTGAGCGACTCCTGGTAAGGAAGTTTTCTTTTTGCCATTGATTTTATTGAAAGATGTTTTGGAGGACGTTTTTCTGCGGGACATCAAGGTCAGACCTCCCACGGCTAGAATTGCGAGAAACAAGATGAACAGGTCAATCAGCGACATCTCCGGCTCCCTCCTCTTGCTACATTTGTATTATGTCCAAACCCGATGCTGATTATTGCAAGGAAAAGCATGAGTTGTTACAGAAGGGGTATGAAGTAGTGACTGTTAGGAAAAAATGAAGAGTGAAGTATTGCAATCAAAATAGAGTGGAGCAAATTACTACAAACGAAGATAAGAAAAGCAACCGGTAGCAAGCATCATAATCCAACGGGAGCATTCAGGTCAGTATTATACCCGGTGCCATCTCGGTAACTTGGGGAAGGAGTTGGGGAGTGTGCGAGAGGTTAACATTAGTCTGGGACCCTCGATCAGCAATGATGACCTGGAGGTGGTCAGAACTGCTGTGACTCATCTCCGGCAGGGGGACCAGTTAACACTTACGGTGGAGGCTGCTGATGCCCATGAAACCGATTTGGTTTTGAGGCTCCTTCGGGAGGCTGGTTTGGACTACCAGGCCCACGGAAGCCACAGTGGCTTGAGCTATTACATCATCGCCAAGAAAAAAGAGTAGTAAACAAGGTGGTAGCAGTTCCGCTGGGTATAGCTTGGTTGGTATATGGTCCAGGTACTACCACACTTGATCTAGCGGGGACCTGCCGCATCTTCTTTCGCTCCCGCCAGCGCCCATTGTAGACGCACCAATCATTGACTACCCGAGCATGTTTAATAATCTATGTCTGCACCCATTACAAGCTGTTTTTGCTCCTCCGTGAGTTCATCCCAGTAGTCATGAAGCCAGTCACGATCATATACTGCTCTACTGATAGTTTCTTGCTCTAGGACGGCATCATTCCACTCGGGATCAACACCTATTACGTAGCCATTCAGATAATCTTCTAATCCCTTCATAATTTTCATTCAACCGACTTCATTCTTTATCTCTCCAAAGGAGTTCAGCCCATCCATGACTTCCTTCAGCAATTCATTGCTCAAGCGAAACCGTTCATCCTTATTACTTGAACCGTATTTCAATCCCTCGTAGGTAGGCTAAAAACTGCAACAGAAAAAGTTGCAGATTAAAAATGAAATCCTGTTTCAATCCCTCGTAGGTAGGCTAAAAACCGTTATTATGCATCCGCTCTGCTGGTTGGTATTTGCGTTTCAATCCCTCGTAGGTAGGCTAAAAACGAATAATCTTCATGTCGCCCCACTCAGGCTTATTGTGTTTCAATCCCTCGTAGGTAGGCTAAAAACTGCTGTTTTTGCTTCGGGTTTTCTTCTGTTGGGATGGTTTCAATCCCTCGTAGGTAGGCTAAAAACCAGTTTGTCAGAATTGTATAAACCACTAAAAGCACTGTTTCAATCCCTCGTAGGTAGGCTAAAAACAGCACAGATCCGCAGTGGCCCTGCTGAACCTCCTGGGTTTCAATCCCTCGTAGGTAGGCTAAAAACTTTTCGTCCGCGTCGATAATGCGAACAGGATAGAAGTTTCAATCCCTCGTAGGTAGGCT
>LGFL01000083.1 GCA_001508855.1 Thermoanaerobacterales bacterium 50_218 | reverse complement strand
CTTTATGCCCGCCACGGGGTGAAGGAGTACTGGATCATCGATCCCAAGGCCAAAACGGTTGAGGTATTCACGTTGGGAGAGAAAGGGTTCGAGCTGGTAAGAGGCTACAAGGCTGACGAGGTGGTCCGGTCCCCTCTTTTGGAAAGCCTTGAGGTGGACCTGAAGGAAGTCTTTTGAGAGGATCCCCATCTCCTGGCCCAGCTTTACGATTCCCTGCCGGGAAAGCCCACCTCCTTCAGAGGTGGGAGGAGGTCACGCCCTGAACCGGTTGGCAAAAGCATTGGGAAGACTTCGGCGTTGACTCGAAGCTGACCCTGTCCAACGGGATCAAGATAGACTTCGAGGTGCGTGAAACACCCAGGCTGAAGCGGCTCCAGAGGAAGCTTGCCAGGAAGAAAAAGAATTCACGGAACAGAACAAAAGTGCGTCTCCTCCTCAGAAGGGAATACGAAAAGCTGAACAACAGGCGTAGGGACGCTCAGAACAAAGTCCTAGCGTTTCTCAGGCTTGACTCTCTGTGAGGCGTTTTTCCGGTAAGTGTTGTCATGACCGCTTGTTGAGTTTATAATAGCTTTAAGAAAGAACTATATGGAGGGTATAAAATGGAGCAGGTCATAGTAAGAGTTTCCAGTAAGCGGCAAATAACTTTGCCTGCTGCGATTTATAAAAAGCTTGGTATCCAGCCGGGACAAAAAATGTTATTAGAAGTTCAAGGGGACAAAATTATTCTTTCGCCGAAAACTACAAGTTATACGGAACTACTGGCCGGTTCATTGAAGAACATCTATGGCCGAACTCCGGAAGAGGTCAACGATTACATCAGGAAGGAACGCGAAACATGGGGCAAGACGCTTTCTTGAACAGAATTGCCCGTGTCAAGCGCTTATTACTTGACACCAATGCAATAATCTATTTTTTGCAAGGTATTAGCCCTTACGACTCCGTTTTAAATCCTTTATTTCGTCTTTTTGAAGAGGGAAGACTACAAGCTGTCATTTCTGTGATTACTGAAGCCGAACTCCTGGTTGGGCCACTTAAAAAGAATGACAAAGAAGCCTTAGCAAAGGTAAGGCTGTTGCTCAACGAGTTTCCGGGGCTGAAAGTAATCCCGATTTCGCGTCAGATTGGCCAGATGGCTGCTTCTCTCAGAGTTGAAACTAATTTACCTCTACCCGATGCGCTTATCATTGCCACCGCCAAGGCAGTTGGTTGCGATGCAATTATTGGAAACGATCAATCCTGGTCCAGAGTTGATACACCGGAGGTACTCCTTCTCAACGATTATGTTAATGTGCCCTAGTTGAAGAAGGCTGGGCAGTGGCAGTTTTAGGTGCAAGTTCAACCTTTATTTTTTGTTCACGATAACCGGGATGAGTGGCCAGTTTGAACCTCACGTTCCCAATTATGGGGTCTCGTGCTCACAGGCCTGAGAGTCCAAGTTTGCTGCCAGGAGAATATCAATTCAACGCTTTTTTTATTCATCTGCGGCGCATTCCCAGAAGATGGTGTCCTTTGGGTCCTTCAATCAAGCGCTCCTAGCAAATGTGCGTGCACAACATCATGCTGGGCCTGGGCTTTGTTTTCTCATTTTGTTTTCGTACATCCGGAGGTCGCTTTCTTTGAGCACTTCTTCCCACTTTTTCCCGGTTTCCGGCCTCCAAGTAGCGATGCCGAAGCTCAACTCCACAGGGGGTTTGCCAAGGCTTTTCCTTTCTTTACTGAGGGCTTCCAGCTTGCCTTTGATTCTCTCCACAACCTTTTGCGCTCCTGATTCTTCTGTTTCCGGCAGGACGAGCAAGAATTCGTCACCACCGTAACGGAAAGGGATGTCGATTTCCCGAACGGAATTCAGGAGGGTTTCTGCCACCTGCTTGAGGACTTCGTCCCCTTCCATGTGTGAGTAGCGGTCATTTATTTCTTTGAAGTTGTTTACATCCATCATCACAAAAGAAAGCGGGTGTTTGTAGCGCCTGGCGCGTTCTACTTCTTTCTGAATCCTCTCATTGAAGTAAATACGGTTGTAAAGACCTGTGAGCCCATCTCTTATAGCCTGTTTCCGCAGCTTTTCTTCTGTTTCTAGGCTGTGGAGGGCATGGGCGAGGCTCTTTGCGAGCATCTGGAGGAGTTCCATTTCTTCGTCATCAAAAGCGTTCAGGTGTATGGAATAAACGTTAAG
Source organism: Thermoanaerobacterales bacterium 50_218 (assembly GCA_001508855.1). Classification (GTDB taxonomy): domain Bacteria; phylum Bacillota; class DSM-12270; order Thermacetogeniales; family Thermacetogeniaceae; genus 50-218. Next base: position 2,050 of record LGFL01000083.1, on the reverse strand, counting down.
AACCCCAAAGACTTCATCTCCGTAAATCAGAGGTATGGCTGCGGAAGAAGCGTAACCCCTCTTTGTTGCTTCACACCGCCACGGTTCGTAAGAAGGGTCGTCGGCAGTACTTCTCACCACCGCCGGTTGTTTGGTTTTGATGGCTCTGCCGGTAGGCCCCTCACTGGTATCCGCGTCATCCCAGGTGATCTTTACTGCCTCAAGGTAGCCGTCTTCGAAGCCGGCTTTGGCCAGGGGAATTACTCTCTTTGAGTTGGGTTCAGCCTCACCGATCCAGGCGAAGATGTAGCCCCTTTTCTGGGTTAAAATTTCGCAGGCCTTCTGCAGTAGTCTTTCCCGGTTCTTTTCCGCAATGAGGGTGTGGAGCACCTCAAGGACGCAGTGCTTGACGTTTTCGAGATATTTCATCTTTTGTTCCATTTTCTTCTGCTCGGTGATGTCAGTGACAACAATGATTCCCCCTTTAAATTCCCCGTCTTCGAGGACAGGGCTGGCGGCGACCCCTAAGTAGCATTCTCTGCCGTAGAGCGACCGGAAAGGCGTCTCCAGGACGACTGTTTTGTTTTCCCGGTATTTATCGAACAGTTTATCCAGCCCGGCTTGCCGGACGGAAGGGATCGTCCTTATATCCGTGCCTATGGTTAGAGGTTCTTCGCCTTCTTTTAACCCCAGGATCACCCTCATGGCTCGGTTGATGCGCTCGATTCTGAATTCACTGTCAATCTTGATGATCCCCACTGGGCTGGCTTCAAAGGTGGCGGCAAGTTCATCCTGAGCTTTTTTCCGCAGTTCGATCTCCTCTTTCAAATTGGAGTAAGCCCGGGAAAAGCCTACAACTGCAAGAGCAAGGCCGCTTATAACGAGGATGCCTTCTAGTGTTGTGCCGAGAAATTCTGGTTCGGAAGTAAATTCGTCAAAAAAGTCAATTAACCGGCCAAGCGTAAGTAATGACCACCCCAATTGCAAAGAGGTGATCTTGAGACGCACGATGTAAATATAGGATACAAGGATGCACGAGAGGGTGAGGCCTTCGATGATTACATCTTGAGCGTCCAGTTCGGCAATCGGGTGGAGTTTGAAAGAAACGAACCAACTTGTGGTTGTTGCTATCAAGACCAATAAAAATGAGCGGTGGCAAATCAATGCTGTTTTCGATTTTTGATGCTGTTCTGACTTTTGATACTGTTCTTGTTCCTTTTTCATTTCTACTCTTCTTTTCATTGGGCACTCCTTGGGTTGCTGGAAAAATTCTTGCAATACATAAAGTAATAATACACAAAGTCTCATTCCTTTTTCAAGCAGTATTTTCACCTAGTCCGTGTCAAGATTTAGTAGGTATCTATTGAGGATTTGCGTCAGGTCTTCGGACCAGATCACCTTGCTTCCCAGTGCTTCGGCGCTGCGCTCAATAGTGATCTGTTTTGCTTCACGCAGCACTTCTTTGGGGATCGAAAGGGTGATGTTTTGATACTTCACATCATTCACCTCCACGTGACTAAGTGTATCACTTATTTACATGATAGATCGAGCAGTTGGGGTAATTCATGGGTGGCGGCAGGCGTGAAGGTCACGCGCCTGGCTGAGTACGTGTATGGAAAATGAGTACCGAAGTTTGATCATTTTGTTTTTTTGGCGAACAGGAGTCTGCTTTGTTTCGGCTGCTGGACTTGTTTTGAGGGTTTGTCTTGAGGTGCTTGGGTGGTGGGCTGGCTGAGTTTCTGGTTTTGGGGACGCGCCTCGGCCTGCTCATCGTTTTCGGCGCTGTCGTTTACGCTTTGCTGTGCCGGGCTTGGTTCTGTCTACCTGGAAAAACCCAACCGCATCCAGGCTCTTGATTATCTTGATTATGTTTTTATCCTGGCACTTTTAAGTTTTATCGTGGTGGTTATCGTCAACGTGAAGAGTATTGTATTGATAATACATAAATGTTAGTGTATCCTTGATACAGGAGGTGATAAGCGTGAAAAGGCTGAATATTACACTCCCTGAAGAACTGTATCGGGAAATAGAGTCTATACCTAACAAGAGCAGATTGATTGCTGAGGCATTA
>LGFL01000082.1 GCA_001508855.1 Thermoanaerobacterales bacterium 50_218 | reverse complement strand
CATAGGACGTAGCACAACGTTTGAAGCTTTTTTCAGATCAGGATCCCATAGTGGCGCGGTTTTTGAGTCTCACAGGCATAATTTTTGGGGGAAAACTGTCGAACTTGAGTTTGAGACAGCTTGAAACTTACCTTTTCAAAGCTGCTGACATCCTCAGGGGCAAGATGGACGCCTCTGAGTATAAGGAGTACATCTTTGGGATGCTCTTTCTAAAGCGCGTTTCCGATCGGCAGCCAGATAATGCAATACATCACTGTTGCCCTTCAAAAACTGCTACAACCGGGGCTGAAAAGGTTCCTGAGCATTTCTGATCTAGGGCAAATGTACAGGAATCTTGCCCTCAGTCGTTTTCACAAAGCGTTGTTTGTAAGCGTTGCGCAGCCCGGTTTGCCGGTTTGTTTCCTGACAGCGCTCGCAGTGTTCCCGACCAAGAAAATCTGTGGCTTCCTGCTCAAGAAGTTCCCGAATTAAACGTTGAGCACCTAACAGAAAAAGGGTAGAAGTAGTGTCTTGGTTTCCTGTGATTCCATTAGCAAAAAATCAGAGATAGCTTCACAAATACGGGCGGTAGGTTAGACATGAGGTCTGGGATCCTTTCTGCCCTTTTCGGGGCGGTGGTTTTATGATGCCAATTATCACCTTGGACGACCAGGCCTTTTTTCACTTTTACAGACATTCTAAGACATTACTCAGCCCGACCTTCTCTTGTTGATGGTCAATATATCAAGCTAATGTCAACCCTTATGTATCGATTGGTTGACAATTAAGTTTGGAACATATATCATAAAAATAAATAAAACCAGTCGGTAGGAAACCGGCACTTTTATGCCTTGTTACCGGCAAACTGCGCTCCAATTTCATAATCATCAATTTCATAATCATGAGGTGAGAAAGTGAACAGCCACAAGCTAGTCGACATAGCTACTAGAATCATTGCAGACCGCGAGTACATTTTATCCCGTGATGAAATCTCCACAATTATTGAGATGCCCCGGGAGGACATTCACATTTTGTTTGCCTGTGCCGCGGGGATAACACGCAAGTACTGCGGCAACTGGGTAAATGTATGTTCAGTGATCAATGCTCGTTCCGGCTCTTGTAGTGAGGATTGCGCTTTCTGTGCCCAGTCGCGTTATCACCGTACTGGCGTTAAAACCTATCCCCTACTTAGTGCAGAGAAAATGGCCCAAGCTGCTATAGAACTGCACAAAAACGGTGCTCGCTTCTTCTCTTTTGTTACCAGTGGTTACTCGGTAAGCGAACAGGACATTAAAGTTATCCAAGAAGCCGTTGCCATAATCAGGCGTGAGACAGACCTTACCCTGTGCGCTTCACTAGGAAATTTAACTAAATCATTAGCCGCCCAGTTGCGTGAGGCGGGAATTCAGACGTACCACCACAACTTAGAGACAGCCCGTAGTTTTTTTCCGCAAATCTGTACCACTCACTCTTACGACGAAGATGTTAATACCGTTCTCATTGCCAAGGAACACGGTTTTACAGTCTGCTGCGGCGGTATTTTCGGGTTGGGTGAGTCATGGGAGCAACGCGTAGAGTTGGCCCTCACCCTCAGAGACCTCGATGTCGACAAGGTCCCCTTGAATTTACTCATTCCCATTCCCGGCACTCGTCTAGAGGCACAACCTCTGCTCGAACCGTTGGAAGCTCTGAAAATAGTGGCTTTATACCGTTTTCTGCTTCCTGATAAGGTTCTTATCATGTGTGGTGGCCGGGAAGTGGTCCTGCGGGATCTGCAATCATGGGCCTTGATGGCCGGAGCTAATGGGATAATGGTGGGTAACTATCTTACTACCAGTGGTCGCAACATCCAGGATGACCTGTCGATGCTACGCGACCTAGGCCTAGAGACAGAAATGAAGGAGGGGCAATTGCTGTGAAATCTTCAAGAAACTCATTACGTGGTATGGTGTATGCTTCTATGTTCGGAGCCCTCACTGCGGTGGGCGCTTACATCACTATTCCTCTTCAGCCAGTACCTATTACTCTGCAGACGTTGTTTACTAATTTGGCAGGCGCTTTGCTGGGAGGTTACCTGGGAGCACTAAGCCAGCTCGTTTATATACTGCTAGGGGTAATGGGCCTACCCGTTTTTGCTGGCGGCAAGGCAGGCGTGGGCGTGTTGTTTGGACCTACCGGAGGCTATCTTATTGGATTTGTCCTTGGTGCATATTTGATGGGTAAAATGATCGAGATGAGGCAGCAGGCTGGTTTTGGATGGATAGTTCTGGCCTTGGGGGTTGGGCACGTGGTAGTTTATGGTTTGGGAATCATTCAACTGTCTGCAGTGGCTCATCTTTCAGCGGCCAAGGCTCTGGCTGTTGGTGTTCTCCCCTTTTTGCCCGGGGATATCCTAAAGATTCTGGTGGCAGTTTTCCTTACCCTTAAACTCAGAGACTACATCAAACTCTAGGAGATGTCGCCGGCTATGATAAAAACCGAAGCCCTGGTCTACAGCTACGAACGCCAACAGCCCCCAGTACTTAACGCCATAAATCTGTGCATAAAAGAAGGCGAATATGTGGCAATTATCGGGCCGAACGGCTGCGGCAAGACTACACTTGTCCGCCACTTCAACGCTCTGCTTTTACCTACGGCCGGTGAGGTGTGGATTGATGAGCTTAACACCCGGGATTCTCGTTCCGTGGTTGAAATTCGGCGCCGCGTGGGCATGATTTTCCAGAATCCGGACAACCAGATTGTAGGAATGACGGTAGAAGAAGACACCTCCTTCGGTCCCGGCAACCTAGGGCTTCCTTCGTCCGAGATTCGGCGACGCGTGGATGAGGCGCTGGCTACCGTAGGTCTCGAGGAATACGCTACCTGGCCTCCCCACCACCTTTCCGGAGGCCAGAAGCAGCTTCTAGCCCTAGCTGGCGTATTGGCCATGCGCCCCAAGTATATAGTTCTCGACGAACCGACCTCCTTTCTGGATCCAATTACCCGGGAACATGTGTTAGCTGTGCTGAAGCAACTGCATCGTAAAGGAATAACCATTGTCCAAGTTACACATAACATGGAGGAAGCAGCTGTCGCCGACCGCGTAATAATTATGAACCAAGGCATGCTGGTTGCCGATGGTCCGCCCTCCGAGGTGTTGAGCGACATCCCTAGGCTCAGGATGCTGGGCCTAGCTCCTCCCCGGATCACCGAACTGATGTACCGTCTTCAACGCATGGGCGTGGATGTCCGCACCAATGTTTTTACGGTGGCGGACGCAGCTGCAGAGATCATGGCACTAATCGATCGTTTACGAAAGCAAGCCGGTGCCCTCCACGGATGGGAGGCTCATCGCCATGTATAACAATTTGAGGCAGTATCTCCCGGGCGAGTCTCCAGTCCACAGGAGGGACCCGCGCGTTAAGATTATAGCAGTGGTAGCTCTAAGCCTCATAACCTTGCACACTAATCCAGTTGGTCTAGCGCTGGTTTTTGTTGTGGTGGCTGGAGTAATTCTGGTCGCACAGATACCTCCGGTATCACTGCTCACAACCTTGAAACCGGTAATGCCTTTATTTATTCTTCTTTTCTTACTGCACCTATTTTTTACCCCAGGTACTCCGCTTCCCCCCTTCCCGATCGGACTTGTGAGTATAACGTATGAAGGGCTATACCAGGGGCTGTTTCTGGTTGGAAAATTTCTGTTACTGGTTGTCGCTGCGTCGGTTCTCACGCTGACTACCTCACCCTCCGAGCTCACTATGGGCATGGAAAGACTACTGCGGCCACTCCGTTTCGTAGGAATATCCTCCCATGACCTGGCCATGATGCTTTCCCTAGCATTAAGATTTATGCCGATTCTGCTAGAGGAATCAAGCAATATCAAAGAAGCCCAACTGGCGCGGGGAGCTGTGTTCAATAGCGGCGGTCCTCTCAAGAAAGCCCGGGCTATATCCTCCCTGGTTATACCTCTTTCTACCGGTATTTTCCGGCGTTGCGAAGAGCTTATAAATGCCATGGAGGCCCGTGGCTACCAGCCGGGTCCTAGGACCTACTTGAAAGAGCTGACTTTTGATCCTGGCGACTACCTGGTTCTGGCGGTGGTATTACTCATAACCGTGGTTGCGGTTTTGCTTTAGCCAAGAAACTTCCTCTAAAACCCGAAATCATGTACCGGTAGTGTGAAATTTTCACAGGTGCTTAGACTTAAGTTTGACAGTCCCTCCCAAAAATTATGCCTGTGAGACTCAAAAACCGCGCCACTATGGGATCCTGATCTGAAAAAAGCTTCAAACGTTGTGCTACGTCCTATG
>LGFL01000025.1 GCA_001508855.1 Thermoanaerobacterales bacterium 50_218 | reverse complement strand
GAGATGAAGCGCCAGATCGAAATTTACCAGAACGGGGGTCAGGTTGAACAGGAAACCCGCGCCTGGGACGAGGACCGGGGTACCACCTTCGGGATGAGGACAAAGGAAGAGGCTTCAGATTACCGCTATTTCCCCGATCCCGACCTGGTTCCTATAGTTGTCGAAGAAGAATTGATCGAGAAGGTCAGGAAGGAACTCCCCGAACTTTCTGATGCCAGGAAGCGTCGCTTCATCGAAGAATACGGGCTTCCTGCTTATGATGCTGGAGTTCTCACGAGTTCCCGCCCGTTAGCTGACTTTTACGAGGAGTGTGTTCGCGCCTGTAAAAAGCCGAAGATTGTCAGCAACTGGATCATGGGTGAGTTCTTGCGGCTCGTCAAAGAGCACGGAATCGAGGTTACGGAAACGAAACTGACTCCGACCCACCTTGCGGAGATGCTTTCTCTGCTCGACCAGGGGACCATCAGCAGCAAGATCGCCAAAGTTGTTTTTGAGGAGATGTTCAAAACAGGTAAGAAGCCGCAAGAGATCATCAAGGAGCAGGGGCTTGTCCAGATTAGTGATGAAAGCTATTTGAGCCAGATTGTGGAAGAGGTTATCCATGCCAATCAAAGTGTTGTTGAGGATTACCGGAAAGGGAAGAAAAAGGCGCTGGCTTTTTTGGTCGGTCAGGTAATGAAAGCGACCCAGGGGAAGGCAAATCCTCAGGTTGTGAATAAGTTGATCTTGGAGAAGATTGGTTAATGGTGCTTTGAGTAGGTTGAAATTTTTAGCTAAAGAAATTTTTTAAATCAGGAAGGTGAGGTGAAGATATGGGAGAGGCTAAAAAAATCAAGATCGTAGATACCACGCTGAGAGATGGGGAACAAACTGCAGGAGTTGTCTTCTCTAACCATGAAAAGATTCGGATTGCCAAGATGCTCGATGACCTTGGTGTTGACCAGATCGAAGCCGGGATCCCTATAATGGGAGGACACGAAAAGGAAGCGGTTAAGGAGATCTGCAAATTAGGACTCCGGGCGAGCATCATGGGCTGGAACAGGGCAGTGATCGGAGACATCGAGGCTTCTCTGGAATGTGGGGTAGATGCTGTTGCCATTTCGATTTCTACCTCTGATATTCACATCGAGCACAAGCTCCGCAGCACGAGGCAGAAAGTTCTTGAGGACATGGTGAAGGCTACGGAGTTTGCAAAAAAACATGGAGTCTACGTATCTGTAAATGCTGAAGATGCTTCTCGTTCAGACCCGGAATTCCTGATAGAGTTTGCCCGTGCAGCCAAAGAGGCGGGTGCCGACAGGCTTCGCTACTGTGATACAGTTGGTATACTGGATCCATTTACAACATACGAACGGGTGAAGGACTTGATCGAAAAGGTTGGTATTGAGGTTGAGATGCACACCCACAACGACTTTGGAATGGCAACCGCAAATGCTCTTGCCGGAGTCAGGGCAGGCGCTACCTGGGTTGGTGTTACTGTTATCGGTTTGGGTGAGAGAGCAGGGAACGCTGCCCTCGAAGAAGTGGTGATGGCCCTCAAGTATTTGATGGGAATCGACCTCAACTTCAAGACAGAAAAGTTTCGCGAAATTGCCGAATACGTTTCTCTTGCTTCAAAGCGGGAACTCCCTGCTTGGAAGCCGATCGTTGGTTCGAATATGTTTGCGCACGAGTCTGGCATCCATGCTGATGGAACTCTCAAACACCCGCGTACATACGAGGTGTTCTGCCCTGAAGAGGTAGGTCTGGAGCGCCAGATCGTGATTGGCAAGCATTCCGGGACGAGCGCCATCAAGGCGAAGTTTACGGAGTACGGGATCAAGCTTACAGATGAGGAAGCAAAAGAGATCCTGGAGCGTGTCCGTAAGGCTGCAGTTGAGTTGAAGAGGCCGCTCTTTGACAAGGAACTTGTGTATATTTATGAGGACTATATTCACGAAAAGAAAGAAAACACTGCGATAGGTTAAAGCAAAGTCAAAGAAGGAGAGGAGGTTTCCCTTGGGAAAAACGATAGCGGAAAAAATTTTGAGCAAAAAAAGCGGACAGGATGCCCGGGCGAACGACCTTGTGCTTGCCTCACTTGATTTTATGATGGGCCAAGACGGAACTGCACCACTGGCGATTAGGGTTTTCGAGGAAATGGGAGGGCAGAAAGTGGCGGCTCCCGAAAAGGTGGCTTTCGTCATCGATCACAATGCCCCAAGCCCTGTCGAAGGGGTCTCTGCCCTCCATAAGGTGATGCGGAAGTTTGCCCAAAAGCACGGGATTACTCTTTACGATGTTGGGGAAGGGGTCTGCCACCAGTTGCTCCCGGAAAAAGGTCACGTCGGCCCAGGCTCCCTGGTAATTGGTGCTGACTCCCATACCTGCACTTACGGTGCCCTCAATGCTTTTTCTACTGGAGTGGGTTCTACCGACCTGGCTGCTGCCTTGATTTCTGGAAAGATGTGGTTCAAGGTTCCGGAAACGATTAGGTTCGTTTGCCATGGTCGGCTCCCTCAGGGAGTTTACGCCAAGGACCTGATCCTATACCTCATTGGCCAGGTTACTGCCGACGGTGCTACCTACATGGCTGCGGAGTACGCAGGTGAGGCAATCGAGGCTCTCTCAATAGAGGGGCGCTTTACGATTGCTAATATGGCCGTCGAGATGGGAGCAAAAGCTGGTTTGATGGAAGCTGATGAAAAGGTCTGGGCCTGGCTGAAGGACAACGGTATTTCCGGAAATTTCGAGGAAGTGAAACCCGACCCTGATGCCCAGTACGCCGCGATCAAGGAGTTTGACGTCAGCCAGTTGGAACCGCAGGTGGCTAAGCCTCATCGGGTCGACAATGTTGCCCCTGTTGGTGAAGTTGCCGGAACCCCGATCCAACAGGCCTTCCTCGGTACCTGCACCAACGGGAGGCTGGAGGACTTAAGGATTGCCGCGCAAATTATTAAGGGGAGGAAGATTCACCCTGGGGTTCGCCTGATTGTTGCCCCGGCTTCTAGGAAAGTGTTTCTCGAGGCGATGAATGAGGGGATTATCCAGCAACTGGTGGAGGCGGGTGCTGCTGTGGTCACACCAGGCTGTGGCCCCTGTGTCGGCACTCATAACGGGGTCCCCTCAGATGGCGAAAACGTGATTTCCACGGCAAACAGGAATTTCAAGGGGCGAATGGGGAACAGGAATGCCTTCATTTACTTGGCTTCACCGGCAACTGTTGCTGCTTCTGCCATTGCTGGGGAAATCGCTGACCCACGGGAGTTTCTCTAAGGGGGTTTTTCGCAGATGGAGATCAAAGGAAGAGCCCATTGTTTTGGGGATGATGTTAACACAGATTACATCATCTCTGGGAAGTATAAGTTTAAAACCCTGGACATGAAAGAACTGGCAAAACACGTCATGGAGGACCTTGACCCCGAATTTGCCCAGAAGGTTAAGCCTGGAGATTTCGTGGTTGCAGGAAAAAACTTTGGTTGTGGTTCCTCGCGGGAACAAGCCCCTCTGGCTCTCCTCCACGCTGGTGTGGGGGCAGTTCTTGCCCGGTCTTTTGCCAGGATCTTTTACAGGAACGCCATCAACACAGGGTTGCCGGTGGTCGAGTGTGACACGAGTGAGATCGATCCCGGGGATGAATTGCTTCTTGATCTTGAGAAGGGCATCCTCAAAAACTTGACGAAACAAAAGGAAATTCCAGTCAAGGCGTTACCTCCTTTTATGCTGAAGATCCTCCGTGATGGCGGGCTCGTTGCCCACTTTCGCAAGTACGGAACCTTCAAATTGGACTAACTCGGACCTTGAACGGAAAGAAGGAAATGGAGGGAAGAAGTTGAGCAAGTACACGATTACCTTGATTCCAGGTGATGGTATCGGACCAGATGTGACCAATGCAGCACGGAAGGTTCTTGATGCTGCCGGTGTTGGCATTGAGTGGGAAGTTGTGGAAGCAGGAGAGGCTGTTATCGAAAAGTACGGAACACCCTTGCCAGATCAGGTCCTGGAATCAATCAGGCGCAACAAGGTAGCTTTGAAAGGGCCGCTGACAACGCCAGTAGGAACCGGCTTCAGAAGTGTTAATGTTGCCCTGAGGAAGGAGCTCGACCTCTACGCTAATGTGCGCCCTGTGCGCAACCTGCCGCGGGTCCCCAGCCGCTACGAAAATGTCGATATCGTTGTGGTCAGGGAGAACACCGAGGACCTTTATGCTGGAATCGAGCACATGGTTGGCAAAAATGCCGCCGAGAGCATCAAGATCATCACCAGGGAGGCCTCCGAGCGGATCGTCAGGTTTGCCTTTGAGCTTGCCAGGAAAGAAGGCCGCAGAAAAGTAACTGCTGGTCACAAGGCCAATATCATGAAGTGTACTGATGGCCTCTTTTTGGAGGTTGCCAGAGAGGTTGCGAAGGATTATCCTGATATCGAATTCGAGGACCGGATTATCGATGCCCTCTGCATGAAACTCGTTCAGAGCCCTAGTGATTTTGATGTTTTGGTTTTGCCTAACCTTTACGGGGACATTGTTTCCGACCTCTGCGCTGGCCTCGTGGGTGGGCTTGGTGTTGCCCCGGGTGCCAACATCGGTGACGAAATTGCTGTTTTTGAGCCTGTTCACGGGAGTGCCCCTAAGTACGCTGGAATGGACAAGGTCGATCCTCTGGCAACGATTCTGTCGGGTGTGATGATGCTCAAGCACCTGGGTGAGTTCGAGGCTGCCGACCGGATCTTGAAAGCTATTGAAGAGGTTCTTGTTGAGGGCAAGCACCTGACCTATGACCTGGGTGGAACGGCAAAGACGTCGGAAATGGCTGCAGCGATTGCTGCTAGGCTTTAGGCTCTCGCCTTTTCCTCGTTTCCTCACCGCCCGCTTTATGCGGGCTTTTATAGTGTCTTGGAAAGGTAAGGAGTGAATTCATGGATCACGGAGCCACCAGTTATGCTTCTTTGTTGATTATCGTTTTATTGGCAGCATTTGTTCCTGTTGTTTTGCGGAAGATCAAAGTAGTCCCGATTCCTATCGTTGTTGGAGAAATAATCGCCGGAATGATCGTCGGAAAAAGTGGGTTGAACTTGATCGAGCCAAGTCCCTGGTTAAACTTCTTATCCACCTTCGGTTTCGCCTTTCTCATGTTCCTTTCAGGCTTGGAAATCGATTTTGGCCTGATCTACCCGGAAAAACCCGATGCCAGAAAGAAATGGTACCGGCGTTCCCTGACGATTGCTGTTGCTGTTTCTATTTTCACCTTTGCTCTGTCTGCTCAGATATCTGGTGTCTTTTACCAGTACGGCTGGATCTCCAATCAAGTGTTGATGACCTTGATCTTGAGCACTACGTCCCTGGGAATTGTCGTTCCTGTTCTGAAAGAGAAAGGGCTGATCGCTTCTGAGTTCGGCCAGACGGTTTTGCTTGCGGCGTTGCTTGCCGATTTTGTCACCATGGTTCTGATTGCATTTTTTGTTGCCGTTTATACCTCAGGTGTCAGTTATCAAGTACTCCTGGTTCTCCTTTTGTTTGTGGCTTTTTTCGTTTTCTATCGTATGGGAATCAAAGTTGTCCGTAACAAGATCTTCAGGGAACTTGCTCATGCTACTGCTCAGATTGAGGTGCGGGGAGTTTTTGCTCTCCTCCTGGTTTTCATCGCCCTGGCCCAGTTGCTGGGAACAGAGATCATCCTGGGGGCTTTTCTGGCTGGAGTGATTGTCTCTCTGATCAAGGAGACAGATTCTTCCCAACTTTATTTGAAGCTCGATGCCATCGGTTATGGATTCTTTATTCCACTTTTCTTCGTGATGGTAGGGGTGAATCTTAACTTGAAGAGTGTCTTTGCCCAGCCGAAAACCTTTTACCTTTTACCTTTGCTGTTGGTTTCTGTGTACCTGGTTAAGCTAGCCCCGGCCATTCTGATGAAGGTTAATTTTTCCTGGAGGGAAGTGTTGGGAGCTGGTTTCCTGCTCTCCTCGAGGTTGAGCTTAATCATTGCTGCTGGAGCAATAGGTCTCAAGTTGGGAATAATTAGTGAGGCGCTTTACGGGACAATCGTCATGGTGGCGATCATCACTTGCACTTTTTCTCCGGTGTTCTTCAATCTCGTCATTCCTCCACATTCTCTTCCCGAAAAAGAAACCGTTTTCATCATTGGAACAAATGAAAAGAACCTTTTTCTCGCCCAGAGGTTAAAAAAGGCCGGGAAAAAGGTTGTGATGGTCACCACTGCGAGCGAAGAAGCCTATAAGAAGGGCTTAACGATCAGTGAAGAGGTCTTTTATGGGAACCCCGTCGATCCTCGATGGTTACGCAGCATCGGGATCGAAAAGGCGAAAACTGTTGTTGTGGGAACAGGTGTTGAGGAAACAAATATAGAGGTCTGTAGAATCTGCAAAGAAGTCTTTGGGATTGACCATATCGTCTTGCTGACGGAGAGCTTTTTGCCTCCTGAAGCCACTCGAGCTTATGGTGCCTTTGCCGTTTCCCCGGAATTCGCCACAGTATTTATGGCCGAAAACCTGGTTGTTCACCCAAGGGCTTTCAGCCTGTTCATAGATGAGGATGAGAATCTGGAAATTGCTGAGGTAGAGTTGAGAAACCCCCGCTATTTTGAGAAACCCCTGATGAAGGTAAAGCTTCCTGGTGATAGTCTCATCCTTTCCATCCTCAGAAAGGGAGAGAAAATCATTCCGCACGGGAATACCGTTTTAAAGCAGGGAGATATCGTAATGCTTGTTGGGAGCAAGGATTGTGTCCGAATGGCACAGTCTGTGCTTGGCCAAAAGCTGCCGGCTTCTTAAAAAGCGGAGGAGATTTCGATTGCTTTACGGATCTTGAGTTTTTCACCGAGAGCCAGGAAGCTGGCAGCCCATGTCCTGGCGATTTCGCTCCCCTGGTTGGCTTCACCTCGCAGGTCGTGATAAATTGTTTGCAGCATTTTGTAATAGATGTTCTGGGCCTTTCTCAAGTTCACTTCAAATGGCAGGGAGTCAATCAGTTCGATTACTGTTTGCAGGTGTTCTAGCAAGAGGAGGTCTGTTGGGCGCGAACGGAGCTTTTCGGCCATTTTTTCGACCGTCTGCTGAAGAGCGTAGCTGAGACCTTCTTCATCGAGAGGCACGTCAAGCGCTCTGACTTCACTCAAGAGGGCCGAGATTTCTTCCATATCAAGTCTTTCCTTCAAAAACTTCCTGCGGAGCTTCGTATTCAAGACGAATTCCGCTGCTGTGTGCAGGGCCTTTGGCTGAGGGATGCCCAGTCCTTTCAAGAACCGCATCAGGGGTGCGTTGCGCTCGTAGATCTGCCTGTAAGCTGCTTCAGCATCTTCGAAGGCAGATTCCAGGATCAGGTTGAGGATCTTTCTTTGCTCATCTCTAAAGAGGTGCTTCAAGGTGAAGATTCTTCCTTCAAAGTGGTGGTCGAGAAGCCAGATCACTTCTGGGAGGTCACCTCTCCTGAAGGCCTCGGTGGTACTTTCGACTAGCTCCTGGTAAGCTTCTTTTCCGTTATCGGTGCGGACGCCAGCGTTGAGGGCGTGATTACCGAGATAAACCACCCCGTAACTAAGCACCATTGATTCCTTCGTAATCTCCGAGGCTACTTCTGCTTTACCTACTTCGAGCCTGGCTTTTCCGGCGGCTAACTTCCGGCAATCTTGACGACTGACGGTGTAGCAGTAGATTCTTGCCTTGTTTCCGTAGTTTTTGAAGATCGAGCTTATGGCGTAGTGGGCACAGACCTTCGGAAGGTCGATTATCGCAGGTTTGACGAACTTTTCGTAAATTCTGGCCCCGTGCTGGTATTCAGGAAGATTGCTTTTCGCCTGGGAGAGCATTTCCAAGAAGCGAGGCTCCAGTTCACTGGCTCCAAACAGTTCTTGTGCCAACTGGATCACCCTTCCAGAATACTGGAGCACTTGGATCGTTTCGATGCCTGAGATGTCGTCGAAGAACCAACCGCAACTGGTGAACATCAGCATGGCGTGTCTTTGCAGTTCCAAGAGTTTCAGAACAGTAACTACTTCCTCAGGGCTCAGCTCACGCAGGGAATGTTTTCTCAGGAATTCCTGGATGTTTTCGGGTGAGCGGTCAAGAATTACTGAGATGTAGTCGTTTCTTGCGGTCCAGGGATCCTTAAGGAAAACCCGACAATGTTGTTCAAACTGGGGGGCGAGGGTGTTTCGCAGCCAATTGAGGGCATTTCTCAATGGAGCCCGCCAGGCCTGGCTCCATCCAGGGTGCAGGCCGGAATTGCACCCACAGTTGTTCCTCCATCGTTCGATACCGTGGGCGCAACTCCACGAAGTGTTTTCGATGATTTCTACCTCATGGGTGGGTGGGTGTTTTTCCAAGTACTCCCCGTAGTTGGTGATCACTGCCAGTTTGTTCGATTCGATGTAGTCGAGGGCATAGGCTAGGGCCATGTCGCCGTGGCGGTGGTGGTGGCCGTAGGTTTCACCATCAGTGGCAATATTGACGATCTGATGCCAGGTGCGGGAATCGAGGAAACCGGTGAGCAGACGGTGGGCAAAGTATTCCCCTGAGATTAGCAGGTCTTCAAAAGCAACGGAACGGGAAATGGGCCCATCGTAAAAGAAGATGCTGAGCAGTTTTCCAGAAGAGCGGAAACGAACCTGGTAGGGCATCGTCGGGTCGATGCCTCCGGGCCCTACCTCCTGCCAGTGGTCACTCCCGATCTTGCGCACTTTGCGGGCCTGATGGGGTGCCAGAATGGTGAACTTAATGCCTTGCTCTGCCATGATCTCTAAGGTCTCCAGGTCAACTGCGATTTCTGGCAACCACATCCCTTCTGGTTTTCGCTGAAAGCGGTGTTCGAAGTCCCTGATGCCCCAGATCACCTGTGTGTATTTGTCACGCCTGTTGGCGAGGGGCATAATCATGTGGTTGTAGGTTTGGGCGATGGCTGAGCCGTGTCCAGAAAACCTCTTCTGGCTTTCCTGGTCAGCCTCTATGATTGCCTGGTAAACCTCGGGTTCATTTGTTTCCAGCCAACTGAGCAGTGTTGGCCCGAAGTTGAAACTGATCCTAGAGTAGTTGTTGACGATCTTTTTGATTCTACCTTTGCCGTTGAGAATGCGGGAGGCGGCGTTGGGAGCATAGCACTCATCAGTGATGCGCTCGTTCCAGTCGTGATAAGGATAAGCCGAGTCCTGGAGTTCAATGGCTTCCAGCCAAGGGTTTTCGCGGGGTGGTTGATAAAAGTGGCCGTGGATGCAGATATAGCGTTCCATTTGTAGCGACTCCTCCCTAACTAATTTGCTGTGCTTGCTTCATTTTTACGCAAATTGCCGGCTTTTTAGGATCAACTTTTAGCTTGCCTTGGTTGTGAGTTCGTCTTTTTCCTCAGTTTGTCGACCTCTTGGAGCAGTTGCAGCACTTGGGGCATTTTGCTGAAGTTTTCGTAAGAGAATCGAGCTTTCCGTTTCCAGTTGGGGTGTTCTAGTTCGGTTCCGGGGAGGTTTTGGGGTTCTGTTTCCTGCCAAAGGTCCTCCAGGTTCACTAGAACGACCCGTGCTCTGCTGGCAGCCAGAAACTTGAGGCATCCCCTGAGAATATCCTCGACCTTCTCGGTGGGAGACTCAAGGTAGCCGCTTTGGTGAAGGAAGTTTGTCAGGGCGAGCTTTTCCTGGGGATTTCTTTGCTCCCAAAAGGCAGCAAAGGGAAGCATGTCATGAGTGTTTAAGGCAGCAAGGGAATTGCCTGGAACGGGACGAAGGGGGTACCGATGTTTTCCCGTGAATTCAAAAGGTAAGATGTACATCTTCTGCACCTTGTGCCTGGCAATTGCTGCTTGGATGTATCGAGGCACTGTGCCCAGGTCTTCGCCTACTATCAGAACCCCCCATCTATGCGATTCCAGAGCAAGAATGGCGTAAAATTCTTCGGCATGGTAGCGGACATAGACACCGTCGACTGCTTCAAGCCCCTTGGGGACCCAGAAGAGGCGATGGAACCCCATGATGTGGTCGATGCGGAGGATAGTAGCGTGCTGGAGATGGTTTTTCAGGGAATCGATGAAGTAGTGGTAACCGTGTTCTCGGAGTTGTTCAGGATGCAGGGGAGGAGTTCCCCAATCTTGTCCTTTGCTGAAAAACAGATCCGGAGGAGCACCAGCACTGGCTTCCAGAACGAAAATCGGGCGCTCTCGCCAGACGTCGTACCCAGCCCGGTGAACTCCTAAAGGCAAATCGAGGTAGAGCATGGGCCCGCGGTTTTTCGCTTCTGCAGCAATTTTGTGCAATTGTTCCTGAACAAGCCACTGGACGTAAAGGTGATAGTTGACGGCATCAGCATCGTACTCTCCTTCACGAAGAAGGCCGTCACGCATCTGTTGCGGCCAATCTGGCCAACCAGCTCGCTGCTTTTCTGTGGTTGCCCGGAAGCGGGCGTAGTCCTCTGCTTTTGGGTTAGACTGCAGCCATTGGTGGAAAAGAGTGCGTCTTTGAGAGTTTTTTTGGAAAAAGCAGCACGTCAGGTGTTCGAGGACCCTTCGCTTGATTGCCATCAACCGCCGGTAATCCACCAGGGAAGCATTCCGAAGGACTGCCAGTTCCTGCTGAAAGGCGGAGGAATTGATTAACTCTTGGGCAGTGGGGCATTGCTTCAGTTCTGGGATATCAGTTGCATCCAGGTAGAACTCGTTCCAGAAGAGGCGACTTATCGGGGCATAGGGGCTGGGGTCAAAAGGCTCATCGAGATATGTTGCCAGGAGTGGCAGGGTGCCGACAACTTCTCCACCAAGCTCTTTGACCCAGTGCATCAGGGTTCTAAGATCACTGAAATCACCCGCTCCCCAACTTCTTTCAGTGTGGAGGGCGTAGAGGGGGAGGAAAGTACCCCAGACGCGGTCCACTGCCCTGGTAAAACCTGTGAATACATGTTTAGGGGCAACGATCACCAGGGTTTCCCAGCTCTTGTTGTTGATGACCAATTTTAGCCTGTGGTAGCCTAGGGGTAGCTTGGTGTCTAGGGTGAGCTGTTTTACTAGATACTCAGTTCCTTCTACTTCCGTTCTTTCAAGAGCAGGTATTTCTCCCAAACTACAAGCATGATCTTGGGTTTCTCCGTGCTCCAACTCGAGGAACAGGTGAGCTTTACTCTCTGCTTCATCTGCAGGGAGCCGGAGTTTTACCAGACAAGGTTCTCCAGACCAGACCACAACCACAGGTTCACAATAACGCTTCCATAGTTCCTGCCTCCGCTCTCGAAGGGCCCCAGTAACTTCACTGAGAGAAGCTAGTGGTGCTCCCAGTGCCTGAAGCACCGCCAGGAGTGATTGTACTGGTACCGGTTTGCGCTTCCCAGAGTAATCATAGTATGCTGTTTGCACTCCGTAGAGCCTGGCAAGCTGGTAAAGCAAGCGAACCTCTTTTTGGGACATCAATACCACCGAAAATATTATCCCTCATTGATTACATTTGTATAAGACTTGTCTTTTTGTTTGCAGGGAATTGCGTCGATGTGGAGAAATGTTTTCGCAAACTTAGAAGTTTCTAATTGATTGAGGTGAAAACTATAGGAGTGAAGCCAAAACCTCCTGTTAAGTGGGCCGGCGGAAAGGGCCAACTGTTGTCGCAGTTTCAACCACTTTTTCCGAAAAGCTTTCATACCTACCATGAGCCTTTTCTCGGTGGTGGAGCGGTATTTTTCCACCTGCTACCTGAGAGGGCTGTGCTCATTGACAATAACGTCGAACTGATCAATTTTTATCTGGTTGTCCGTGACCATCTTGAGGACTTGCTTTCTGACCTTCCGAAGCACAAAAACGAAGCTGATTACTACTACCGCATCCGGGCGCTGGATCCGGAAAAAATGGACCCCGTAAGGAGGGCTTCCCGGTTTCTCTACCTCAACAAGGCAGGCTACAACGGGCTCTGGCGTGTTAATCGCCAGGGAAAGCACAACGTTCCTTTTGGGCGTTATAAAAACCCAAAAATCGTTGATGAAGAAAATCTGCGTCTCGTGAGTGCTGCTCTCAAAAGAGCCAGAATCTTGCTTGCTGATTTTAGTGAGGTTTTATCCTTTGCCAAACCGGGAGATTTCGTTTACTTTGATCCTCCATATCATCCTGTTTCTGAAACCGCTAACTTTACCAGCTATACGTCAGACTCTTTTGGAAAAGACGACCAGGTGCGTTTATCTCAAGTTTTTCGAGAACTTGACCGGAGAGGATGCTTGGTGATGTTGTCGAACTCAGATACCCCATTTATCAAAGAGCTGTACAGTGGTTACGACATTCAGATCGTTTACGCCAAAAGGACAATCAACTGCCGCGCTGATAAGAGGGGACCGGTTTCCGAATTGGTCATCAGAAACTACTCTTGAATGGAAGGTGAATTCTTTAATGCCAGGAGGTAAGGGTACAGGAACAGGTAGGTATTGGGAATCTGTCATTAAACCCGTGTTGGATGTGGCGCGAGCAAATCGGGGGATGCTTTAGATAATCTGGCTTAAAACCTGTGGGGACACTGTGATTTGGGGAACCCGGGGTTTGGGAAAACTCCGGTTTTCATTTATTGTTGCAAGTGGTTCATCTCCTGGTTGCGTTCTCAGGGTATATTTGCAGGGGAGGATTACATACTAAAGCTAGAAAGGTTTGTGGGAAAAACATCTGAAGGGGTGAGTTACCGATGCGACGCCGAAGAACTTCTTTGACCAAAGAACCTGCCAAAAAGATGCGTTCCCTTTCTGAACTTCCTGGTGGAGTGATGGTGACTCCTGTTCCCGTGACCCTTGGTGAAGATGTTACCATCAGGTACAGTGGGCTTTTGGCTGAGGTAGGTGCAGAACAAATTTACCTCCATATGGGATATGGAGATGCTAATGAGTGGAAGTACATTACTGATATTCCTCTGCAAAAGAATAACGGGAACTGGGAAACGACTTTTGAGGTAAAAGATGACAGCAGGCTAAATTTTTGCTTTCGCGATAGTGCCTATAACTGGGACAACAATGGGGGACTTAACTGGAGTTTAGAAGTGCATTCTGGAAAAACAATTTGAAAGGCTGAGCTACTATTCGCAGTTGGAGGAGTGCTGTGAATGCGGATATTAATGCTTTCCTGGGAGTTTCCCCCACGCAATGTAGGAGGGATTGCTCAGCATGTCTACGATTTGAGTGCAGCACTTGCTGCGTCTGGAGAAGAAGTGCATCTGATTACTTGTGCTGACCATGTTGCTCCAGAGAAAGAAATAGTTAACGGTGTGTTCGTCTATAGGGTTAACCCCTACAACCTCCCTTCGCACGATTTCCTTACCTGGATACTGCAACTGAACTTGAGCATGATCGAGTGTGCTGTTCCTCTGATCAATTCTTTCCGTGGTTTCGACCTGATTCATGCCCACGACTGGCTTGTTGCTTATGCTGGAAGAGTGCTCAAACACTCCTATCACTTGCCCCTAATTGCTACCATTCATGCCACCGAGCATGGACGCAACCAGGGGCTGCACAATGACCTTCAGCGCTACATCAGCGGAGTTGAGTGGTGGCTGACTTATGAATCATGGAGAGTGATCGTTTGCAGCCACTACATGGAACAGGAAGTACAGCAGGTTTTCCAGTTACCTAAAGACAAGATCAGGATAGTCCCTAATGGCGTTGATCTTGAACGCTACATGGGAAAGGAGCCAGGAGGTTTCTCAAGGGAACTTTATGCTGCACCTGATGAAAAGATAGTTTTCTTTGTGGGAAGACTTGTTCAGGAAAAGGGTGTCCACATCCTCCTCGATGCCGTCCCGAAGGTTCTTCACTTTTATCCAAAAACAAAGTTCGTCATCGCCGGAAAAGGGCCAGCCGAAGAGTTCCTGAAAGAAAAAGCACGGCAGATGGGAATCTATGACAGGGTCTATTTTACCGGCTACATCGATGACTGCACCCGGGACAACCTCTACAAAGAGGCATCTGTAGCTGTCTTCCCAAGTCTCTACGAGCCTTTTGGGATGGTTGTTCTGGAAGCAATGGCTGCTGGAACTCCTGTGGTTGCTGCTGATGTTGGTGGTCTTTCAGAGATCATCAAGCACGAGAACAATGGGTTGAAGTGCTATCCTGGCAACCCTGATTCTCTGGCTGATAATATCTTGCGCCTGTTGCACGACCCTGTTCTTGCTGACCGGCTTGCGAGGCAGGCTTATGAGGACCTCCAGAAGTTCTATACCTGGAAAGAGATAGCTGCAAAAACCAGGGAGGTTTACTGTGAGGTCAGAAAAGAGTACGAAGAAAGCCCCTGGAAAACCGATGTTTGGCTCGAAGATTTAGAAAATCAGCTCCTCAGAGCAGGTAGGTATGATTTCGAAGAGATGTTTGTGGTGAGGAGGAGATGAAATGAAAGCCGTGATCATGGCTGGGGGTGAAGGTTCTCGCCTGAGGCCGCTTACCTGTAGCCAGCCCAAACCAATGGTTCCCATAATTAACCGTCCCTGTATGGAGCATATTGTCAATTTACTTGCCCAACACCAGATCTATGATATTGCAGTGACCCTCCAGTATCTCCCGGAAAAAGTTCAGGAATACTTTGGAGATGGCAGCAGGTTTGGAGTCAAGTTGCATTATTTTGTCGAGGAGAAGCCCCTGGGAACCGCCGGGAGTGTCAAAAATGCCGAAGACTTTCTCGACGAGACTTTTATCGTGATCAGTGGTGATGCTGTCACAGACTGTGACCTCGATCAGGCGGTGAGGTTTCACAAGGAAAAAGGTGCGTTAGCGACCCTTGTTTTGACTGTGGTGCCTTGCCCTCTGGAGTACGGTGTGGTGGTCACTGAGAAAGACGGAAGAATCACCAGGTTTTTAGAAAAGCCTGGATGGAGCGAGGTTTTCAGTGATCAGGTTAATACGGGGATTTACATTCTCGAGCCAGAGGTTTTGGATTTTATCAAAAGAGGAAAGATGGTCGATTTTTCTAAGGATCTCTACCCTCTCCTCCTCGCTGCCAGGAAGCCCCTCTACGGTTATGTTACACAAAGGTATTGGTGTGACATTGGAAATGTTGGGGAATACCTGCGTGCCCACTGTGATCTCCTGGAAAGGAAGGCGGGAGTTGCTTTTCCTGGCCGTGAAGTCAGCTTTGGGGTTTGGATTGGGGAAGGGGGGGAAGTGAGCCCTGAGGCTGAACTGATTCCACCGGTTGTTCTCGGGGACGGGTGTGTGGTCAGCAGCGGGGCCCGTGTGGGTCCCTTTACGGTTCTGGGAAAGCGCGTTCGGATTGCCAGCGGTGCTTCTGTAAAGAGGAGCGTTGTCTGGGACGATGTCTGGATCGGTGAAGGCGCTGTCTTGCGGGGGGCAGTTGTCGGAAAAGCTGCTTCGATCCAGGCAGGAGCTTCTCTTTTCGAGGGAGCGGTTGTTGGTGACCGCAGTGTTGTTGGAGAAAAAAGTGTTGTTAAGTCTGGAGTCAAGATCTGGCCGGAAAAGTGGATCGAAAAAGGGGCAAAGGTCCAGGCAAGCCTTGTGTGGGGTCACTGTGTGCGGGCATCGCTTTTCGGAAGCCGGGGTGTTCGCGGTGATTTGAATGTAGAGGTCGGTCCTGAAGTTGCCTGCCGTCTGGGTATGGCTGCGGGTTCAGCGGTTGACTTACCGGCTCGTTTTGCCCTGAGCACAGACGGCTCTCCCGGTGCTCTGATGCTCAAACAGGGGCTCCTTTCCGGTTTGATGGCTACAGGGGTCAAGGTTATCGAACTGGGCAATCTCCCGGTTCCAGTCCACCGCTACGCTGTCCGTGCCCTGGAGCTGCAGGGAGGTGTTTATGTTTGCTGCCAGGAGAAAGTTAAGGCCTGTATCAGGTTTTTCAATCCTCTGGGGATCGATTATCACCGGGGTGAACAGCGCAAGGTTGAAGCTATTTTTTTGCGGGAAGAGTACCGCAGAGTCGGTTCTGACGAAGTTTCTGGTCCCGAGTATCTCCCTGACCTGAGCTACGCCTACCTCAAGCACCTTCTGGGTTTTCTCGAACAGGACACCATCAAAAAGGCCAGGTTGAAAGTTGTTGTTGATTATAACCCCACCTGTTTGGGAACTCTTTTGCCCGCATTTTTTGAATCACTTGGTTCAGAAATGGTCACATTTGCTCTTCCTCACCAATTTCCCCGAAGTTTTGGTGAAATGTTGAAGAGTGCTGAGTTTTTTGGGGAGGTTGTGCGCAACCAGGGAGCCAGTTTTGGGGCTGTTCTCGATGCTGGTGCTGAGGAACTCGTTCTGGTTGATGAAGAAGGGCGGATTGTTCCTCAGGAACTGCTCATTTCTTTACTTTCTTTCATTATTTTGAGCGAAAACCCGAAGGCGATTGTTGCTCTTCCTGTTACTGCTTCTGGTTCTGTCGAAGAGATTGCCAGGGTTTGGGGAGGGAAGATTCGGAGGACGAAGGTGGCCCCCTGGGAGTTGATGCAGGTTCTCCACGACGAAGAAGTGCGCGATTCCCAGAAGCGTTATCCCCAGTTTTTGATCTTTGGCGACGCTGTGGCCACTTTAGGGGTGATCATGGATTACATCGCCCGGAAGAGGAAGGCGATATCTCAGATTATCCGGGAAATCCCGGTTTTCGCCACAGCCCAGAAGGAGGTCGAGGTGAGCTGGGAGGAAAAAGGGAGGGTGATCCGCCGCCTTGCGGAGAGCACTCAGGGTCGAGAAGTGGAGCTAATCGATGGGGTGAAGATCTACCACCCGAAGGGATGGACTCTGGTGCTTCCCGATGCTGATGAACCTGTGTGCCGGATTTACAGTGAAGGCTTCGACCAGGAAATTGCCGAGTCGCTGACAGAATTCTACGGGCGAAAAATTAAGGAGCTCTGCCGTGAGTCGCAAGAAAAAGGCAGAAAATAGCAGATAGAAGATCGCAGCAGTTAGCACCGCATTTTTTGTCAAAGATAAAGCAGAAAAGGGAATGGGCTAGACCCACTCCCTTTTTTGTTCGCCCAACATGCCTGCTGAGCCGATGGGTTGAAAGAAACTCTGTCACTAAGTAAGCGGGAAGACAATCCGTAGGCAAGGGCGTCGCCGGTAACGGCGGGGTCTACTCCAGATCGTTCTGGCAGGAGCAACAACTGCCCTCTCGGTGCTGAAAACAGCCTCCGGAAAGCCTGAAAGCGAAGCCTAGGTACTGGTAGAGATTGGGTGCTTTGGACCGAAAGCCTGGTGGGGGCAGAAGTGGCGAAGGGGTTGGGCCTGTAGGAGATGGCGTTTCAGGTCAAGAAAGACGGGAGGGCTGCTCTACAGTTTGTCGGCCCTCCCGAACTCGTGAAGCAGGCCCTGCAGTCCGCTCAGAGAGAGACGCCAGGTGTTCATGGGTAACGTCTTCGAGTTCTCGACTGGAGTGGCAGTTTTTTCTCCTGAATGAATATTCTCTGGAGGGAGAGCAATTTAGTGGATGTAGATTGGTGCTTGTTTGGAGCAATCAGAAGCTATCATAATGTTTCGTTATAAATTTGTTACGAAGAGGAATTTATAACGAATCTTCATAAGTTTTTTTGTAAGAGAAAGAAGGAAAAGTGCGATTTTTGTCGTATTATCGCTGCATAGTGTTTGCTAAATTTAGGACTCAAAATGGGACTCAGAACAATTAGGCAAACTAAGCTACTAAAAATCTTGTAATGGTAGTGTTAGTTAGGTAAGCGTAAGAGGTGTAGTTGAAACAGTGCTGGCACAGAAATTGCAATCAATAATTTCCTTTACTGACAGAACCGGATCTGTCTTCGAAAGGTTTTTATCTTGCTATTTGAAGGACATCTGCCCAGGAACGATCTTGTGGGGAGATGTCTTTTTAATTTTTTCCGTGTTTTTTTTGGCTCTTAACCGGAATCAGGGTGAGTCGTGACAAATGGGGTTATCTGAAAGAATGACGGGGTTGGTTAAAACGCTGGCTTCTGCTCCCAATACAGAGTGTTGGGCTATGCATTTTCTACCAAACGGATGAAAGGAGGAAGGACATATATGGCCAAGAAGCTGGTAGTCTTCGAGCTGGCGGGCGAGCTTTACGGCCTGGACATATTTGATGTCCGGGAGATAATCAAAGACACGCCCGTCACCAAGATACCTCGTGCGCCTGATTTTGTGGAAGGGGTAGTGAATCTAAGGGGGAAGCTCATACCAGTAATCGACCTTAGGAAGCGGTTTGGGTTTGAGGAGGGGGAGAAGACCGAAGAGACCAGGATAATCATCGTGGACATATCGGGGCAGGAAGCGGGCCTAGTTGTTGATGCTGTTGAGGAAGTAGCGACGGTTGAGGAGGACTCTATTGAGGCTGCGCCTGAGGTCACCACGGTGAATGCAGCTTTTGTGGAAGGGCTGGCCAAAAAAGTCGACGAGCTGATCATCATAATCAAACTAGACCTGCTCTTGGAAGTGGAAGAGAAGGAGATGCTTAAGAGCGTGAGTCAGGAGGTTGCGGGGCAGGCCAGTTGAACTTGGGCTCTTTGCGGTGGGGGATTTGGAGGTTGAAGCTAAATTGAGGTATAGCGAGGTGCCCAACATAAAAGCAGAGGCCAGTATTGAAGAGGCCGTGGAGGCCATGATTACCCGGCAGAGCTTTGTGCTGCAGGTGGCAGATGAAAAGGGAGAGCCGGTGGGCTGGCTCAGCACCCTGGATATACTGCGGGCCTTCATGGAGGACCCCGGTTCAGCAGAGGTCAAGGGAAGAAGCGTAGGAGAGTTCATGCGTAGCATTACCGGGGAGGACTACCTGAATGTGGCCGGGGAGTTATCTGACATATGTTTGTGGGCTGAAGAGAGGAGGGACCGCATCCCTTATTTCACCACCGCTGGGGGGACTGCGGGTATCCTGTCGGCGCATGGGCTATTGCGGGAGGCTCTGAAGGAGAGGGACAGAGAGAGGGAGCTGAGGAGAGAAGCTGAGGCGCGGTGTGAGCGGTTGGGCCGTATGCAGCAAGAGATGGAGAAGGCTTTAGCCAACCTTTTTGCTGACCCCAAGGTAGTGGCCCAGCTTAAGTCGATAGTGGAGTACCAAGACGAGTACGACCCGGCTACTGGGAAGGTAAAGATCACTGGGGTGATAGAGGAAGGGGTTTACCGCCACGTAGTAAACATCCTGCGGCTGCTGACGGAACTTTGGGAGCAGGGGCTGATGGAGCTTGCTGGTATGCACCAGGAGACGCTTGTCAAAGCCGCCATTTTCCACGACCTAGGCAAAGTGCAACCCCACCTGGCAGTTGGGGATATGGTGGATCCTAAAGAGGCCTTTGAGCCTGGGAAGTTTCACGCTTTCAGGAGCGCTTCGCTGGCCGAGCAGGTGTACAACCTACCGGAAAGCGTCGTTTTTCTTATCAAATACCACCACCACGAGGAAGAGGAGCTGCCACCTTATTTCCCTTCTGGGCTTCTGCCCATGCACCGGCTTTTCCGGCTGCTGGACGGTCTCTCGGCGGGGCTCACCAGGCGGGGTTCTAGGGTTAATTTGACGGTTAAAGGCACCGTCGTACAGGTGAGGGAGGAAAGCACCCACCCGGCCTACGACCGCTACCTGGAGCTGGACCTCTGCTCTGGAAAGGTGGAAGTGAAGCCTTTGGAAGAATCGGGTGGAGGTGGTGTCTGGAGAACAGGCTGAAAGGATTGCTGGTTACACGCCCTTTTTATTGAAATCAAAGGGAAGGAGGGTAAAGGTCGCCCCGCGCGCTTAGATTTGGTGGGGCAGATGCAAGCAAGATGTTGGGAAAAATGTTGGGAAGGCTTAGTGGAAGTTTGGGGACGAGGATGATTGTTTTATTCGGGCTTATTGTCCTGATTGGGTGTTTGGCGTTGGGATTGGTAAGTGAGGATCGCGCCGGGAGTGCTCTTGAAGCCGAGGCTAAAGAGGCCATGCTGAAAGTAGTCAAACAAGCAGCTGAAACCGTAGACAGTCGGGTTCAGGCGCGCATGTATGTTGTTGAAAGTATCGCCAACAGGAACGTTATCCGGGGTATTCAGGGCGACCATGAGGCCACCCTGGAGGAAAAACTGGAGGCTCTGCGTGATGAGCAGAAAAGGGCGGAGAGCCTGGGGTTCAAGCAGTTCGGTATTACCGATAAGTATGGTAACGCTTTCTTTTCCGACGGCAGCAGGGCCAACATCGCCGACCGGGATTACTTCAAGGCAGCCCTGGGGGGAAGGACGGTTGTTTCCAGCACTCTTGTCAGCAAGCTTGATAATTCGATTGTCTTCGCTTTTGCTACACCTGTCCGTCACTATGCCACCAACGAGATCACCGGTGTATTGATCGGAGTAATGGATGGGACCCGCCTCAGCCAGCTAATGGCGAGCGTCACCTACGGCCGCACCGGGTACGCTACTGCTGTGGACAGCACGGGAAAGACCATCGGCCATAAGGATACAGAAAGAGTTATCTCCGAAGAAAACATCCTTGAGCAGGCCAAGTCCAACCAGGCTCTCGCTCCCCTGGCGGAGATAGTCTCTAAGATGGCTAAAGGCGAAGAAGGGGTTGCCACCTACACCTTCCAGGGCCAGGAGAAGCTAATGGCCTACGCTCCCGTTAAGACCACCGGCTGGTCTATAGCTGTCACCGCCCCCAAGACCGAGGTGCTGGAGAAAGTTGCCAGCCTGAAACAGTCCGTGCTACTTGTATCCATCCTGATAATCCTCGTAGCTTTAGCGCTAACCTTTGTAATGACCAGAACCATTACCACCCCTATAATTGACCTAACAAGAATTGTTAAGAGATTTGCTGAATACGACTTTCGTTTTGATGAAAACGACAAAGCGGCACAGCACTTAAAAAGGAAAGATGAAATCGGGCAGATTGCAAATGCGCTCGCAACTATGCAGACGAATATACTGTCTTTAATAAAGGCACTTAGAACTGATGCCCAAACACTCTCCAGCAACTCTGAATCTTTAAGCGCTGCCTCTGAAGAAATTGCTTCTTCCTCGGACGAGGTAGCCAAGGCCATCCAGCAGGTGGCTTCGGGAGCCTCTGAGCAAGCGACTCATTTGCAGGAAATACTGGAACTTATGGGTAACATAACGACCAGTTTAGAGAAAGTCTACGATGAGCTCGGCCGGGTTAAGGCCAATAGCGAGGAGACCTCGCGCCTCGCTGACACTGGGAAGAAGGAACTTGACACCCTTATCGCTTCTATCAATGACGTGCGCGAGGCTTTCAGGCTAGTTGTAGAGAAGCTTGAAGCTCTTAAGGGATCGGTTGAACAGGTAGGAGAGATTCTGGAAGTGATCAACGGGATAGCGGATCAGACAAACCTTTTGGCATTGAATGCTGCCATTGAGGCGGCGCGTGCTGGGGAGGCAGGCCGCGGCTTCGCGGTGGTGGCGGATGAGGTCCGCAAGCTGGCAGAGCAGTCCCGTGCCTCTTCAGACAAGATAAGGGAATTGTTGAACAGCATTGCATCAGAGACCAATGAAGTAGTGGCGACTTCAGAAGAAGTGACCAGACAAGT
>LGFL01000024.1 GCA_001508855.1 Thermoanaerobacterales bacterium 50_218 | reverse complement strand
ACTTTAGGTACATACGCCTGAGATAACCCTAATAGAGCTACAAGGGAAGAGCTGTATTTCAAAAAGTCGCGTCTTGTAAACTTTCTTTCCAAAATATCCCCCAAACCCTCTTTCATCTTACCTCCCCCTTATCCTAATAAAGTTTGATGAATTTAGCTCCAAGCCAATAGAGTTACTCATTGACAATGACATAGGAACCATGAAGCCAACCGACAAAATTTTTCATAGAGGCAAGGAGATTCAACCATTCCCGAATTGAGAAGGAAGCCCCGCCGATACGAGAGATCGCGAATGAGCAGTTTTTGATGAAGCTTACCAGGGGTTTGAGGATAAGGTTGAGAGGCTCGTCCAAGTTAAAGACGATTTTTGATGGTAATGAGCCATCGAGAGTCACATTCTTTGAAGAAGCAGAAGAGGATAGATCGGTGAGAGAACACCCCAGTAAAAATTTGGCCCCCGTTCTATATCGATCTAATTTAGCTTAGTCTATTGGCTCTTCATAGCACACATTTTAACCTTCCCTTATTTCCTTAGTCTTGGTTTGGCTTCAGCCAACCTTTATTCCTCTTGGTTCACCTCCCTCCACAAAGCCGCCATTTCTAGAAAAAAGCTAATTTTGGCGCGCTTGAGTCCCCCTCTCCCTAAGTGAAATATATACGATATTTTCTCTAGATCTCCTGCTTCTTAACAATAATTTGATTTATCGCGTCTAAGTAACGAATAAACCGACTATCTACTTTATTGCCATCTGTCCTAAAGCTTCCAGTAGTTCTTCTGGACCTTGATGGCAGCGTCAATCCGCTGGCGGGTCACGGGGAGCAAAACATCTCTTACCTGTTCCTCAGGCGGCTGAAGATCGAGATCCAGTCCGGCAAAAACTCCCAAAACAGTAGCCACAAGAAAAGGCAGATCCGGAATACTGTAGCCACCTTCGAGAACAGCGACGACTCTTCCTCCAGCGTAATTTTCAGCCATCTCCTTGACAAGCTCAGCCATCATTCGAAAGCCTTTCGAGGTCACCTGCAAATCACTCAAGGGATCCCGAAAGTAGGCATCAAAACCAGCAGAAACGAGGATAAACTCAGGGTGAAACTGGTGCGCAAGAGGCTTGAGAAGCTGGTTAAACGCATAATAATAACCCGAATCACCGGTGCCCCGGGGGACCGGAACATTTACGTTAAAACCTTCTCCTTTACCTTCCCCAATCTCAGTAATCCAACCAGAGCCCTCAGGGAAGAGGTCACTCTGGTGAATGGAAAAATGCAACACTCCGGGATCGTCATAGAAGATTTGTTGGGTCCCGTTGCCGTGGTGAGCATCCCAGTCCACGATCAAAATCCTCTGCAACTGGTACTTCTCCCGAAGGTAGCAGGCTCCAATGGCCACATTATTAAAAACACAGAACCCCATCGCCCGGCCAGGAAGGGCGTGGTGGCCAGGTGGCCTCACGAGGCAAAAGGCATTGTCCACCTCCCCGCTGATCACCTCATCAATCGCCCTGAGGACACCGCCTGCAGCAAGGAGAGCCACACGATACGTATCAGGGCTGATGACAGTCTCGGGATCTGGCAAACTGGCGTACCCCTGAGATACTTTCTCCACCATCTTCCTGTACTCAGAGGTATGAACTGCTTCAACTGCCTCCAGTAGTGCCAGATTAGGCTCAATAATCGTGAAGTGCTTCAACAAATCCTTTTCCTCCAGAAACTTGTATATAGCCTCCAATCTTTGAGGAGATTCTGGATGGCCTTCCCCTGGGTCGTGCTTCAAGTAGTCAGGATGGTAGACGATCCCGGTTGCCATCAATGACCTTCCTTTCCTGAAAATAAGGATCCAGCACTTTTCTTTTAAGTGCTGCAAGGTTGGGAACGACCCCACCAGGATGTTGCCAGAGCTTCTTCTGCTCTTTGGCGAAAACGAGACACTGCCTCTTCAAGGTTACCCTCCTGGAAAAGAGCCGACCCGATCACCAAAAAGTCGGCACCAGCAGCAACAGCAGTTCCGATCGTCTGGAAGTTAATCCCTCCATCGACCTGGAGAGATACGGAAAGCTTTTCTCTGATTATCCGGTTTCTCAACAACCTGATCTTGCGGCAGACTCCTTCGATGAATTTCTGACCACCCCAACCAGGATTAACGGTCATCAGCAAGACCAGATCGACCTGGTCAAGGACATACTCAACAGCTTCGAGAGGTGTTGCTGGGTTGAGGGCAACTCCGGCACGCAAACCAAGACTTTTGATTTCCTGGACAACCCTGTGCAGGTGGGGGCAAACCTCGGCGTGAACAGTGATTGAATCCCCTCCAGCAGCAGCAAAAGATTCAATAAACTGCTCCGGTTTTTCCACCATCAAGTGGACATCAAAAGGAAGTCCTGTCACCTGGCGAAGAGAAGCAACAACAGGAGGACCGAAGGTGAGATTGGGAACAAAGTGGCCATCCATAATGTCCAGATGGAGATAATCAGCTCCACCTTTCTCCAACAGAACAACCTGTTCACCCAGGTGAGCAAAATCTGCTGTCAAGATCGATGGAGCAATCCGGATCTTCATTATTTGTAATTCCTCTCCTTTTGCATGATTTCTGAAAGCAACCTCAGGTAATTCTGATAGCGGCTGGCGATAAGGCTACCGTCGGCAAGCGCTTTCTTGACCATACAGTCGGGTTCGCGGAGGTGGAGACAATCGGGAAAGCGACACCCCGTTGCCAGTTCCCTGATCTCGGGAAAATACAAACCAAGTTCTGTGGTTTTCATAGGCGGCAACTCGAGATTGCTGAACCCTGGAGTGTCGGCGACCAAACCCCCTCCGACAGAAAGCAGTTCCACGTGTCTGGTGGTGTGCCTCCCCCTCCGCAACTTCCTGCTCACTTCCCCTGTTTTCAGCGAAAGACCAGGCTCAAGGGAGTTGAGCAGTGACGATTTCCCGACACCAGAAGGGCCAGCAAAAACTGAAATCTTGTCCTTCAAAAGACCCTTCAGGTTCTCAATCCCCTCTCCCCGCGTTGCCGATGTGAGAATAGTCGGATAACCGACCTTCTGATAAAGTCCAGCAAACTCCGAAGCGGTTTCCGGAGAAACAAGGTCAATCTTATTGAAACAGATCACTGCCTCGACACCTTCATATCCACAGAGAACAAGGAGACGGTCGAGCAAAATCAGGTCAGGTTCCGGTTGAGCAAGGGAAAAGACGATAATGGCCTGATCGACGTTGGCCACAGGTGGACGAACGAGCATGTTTCTGCGGGGCAAAACCTTCTTGATGACACCCTCTTCTGCTCCCGATGGCTCGAACTGAACGCGGTCTCCGGCAAGCAGGCGCTGTTCTTCATACCGGAGTCGGCCACTCCCCCGGCAGCGCCAGATCCTGCCTTCTGACAGCACAAAGAAAAAGCCGCCATAGCCCTTGACAATAATTCCCTCTTTCATCAATGCCTCCTCTCACCCTCTACACCTGGTATTTTTCTACAAGTTCGTCCTGGAAGTATACCTGAACTTCACCTGTTCCAAAGACCTCTACATCCTGAGTGATCTCTTCTCCTGAGTGGTGGAAACGCTGGTAGATCACCCGCTCTCCGCGCTGGTCGCGGACAACGATCTTAACCTCACCATCATCCCGCGCTTTAAGAGTCAAAGGAAGAACCTTAACCCCAGGTCCTGGCCCCTTGCTCCTGACAATGTCGACCACTTCCCCGCTGGAAACGACTGTTCCCGGCTCGATCTCTTGACCGCAGACCACACCTGAAGGATACTCCTGGCTTTCCTCTTCCTTAATTTCTCCCAAGACCAGCCCTAGATCTTCCAGGGTCTTCGAAGCCTGCTCCACAGTCAACCCCAGCAGTGAAGGCATGACCACCTGCCGGGGAGGAGAGCCCTTGCTGACGATCAAGCTGATCTGAGAGCCTTCAGCGACTTTTTGTTCACCTTCGGGAACCTGGCTGATTACTGAGCCCGCGGGAACTTTTTCATCATAAAATTCAGAAACAGGGTCCTTAACCTTAAAACCACTACTTTCCAAAATAGCCTTCGCTTCCTGAAGAGGATAACCTCTGACATCAGGCAACCACACAAGCCGGGGCCCTTTACTCACCCACAATTCGACAACCCGCTTCTTCTTGACCCGAGTTCCCCCGAGAGGACTCTGGCGGACGATGACCCCTTCAGGTGTTTTCCTATCGTAAATTTCGTGAACCTGATAGCGTAACCCAAGTCCTATGATTTTCTCTTTGGCTTCATCCAGAGGAAGCCCTGTTACCGAGGGCACAGTAACCTCCTCTGAATGCTGCAAGATTGAGCCGAGCAGAAAGCCAGCAGCAACAAATAAAATGGCAACAAGGGCAACTACGACCCAACCCCGCAGGCGCGGCTTACGCTTACGAGGGCGATAAAGCACCCGGGTCTGCTCCTCCTCCGGTCCCGCGAGTTCTGCAAAATCCCCCCAAGTCAATGCTTTCCTCATTTCATCGGCACTGCTAAAGCGATTTTCAGGGTCTTTAGCCATTGCCTTGAAAATCACTTGCTCTAGTTCCGGGGGAATGGCAGGGTTTTTCTGACGGATAGGAGGAGGTTCTTCCTGCAAGTGCTTGAGAGCGACCGAGATCGGATTGTCCCCTTTAAAAGGCACCTCCCCAGTTGCCATCTCGTAGAGGACGACTCCGAGGGAATAGATGTCAGACCTGGGGTCAACCTCGCGTCCCTGCGCCTGCTCAGGCGAAAAGTAGTAAACCGAGCCGACCACAGTACCTGATTGCGTCACATTCGCCGAAGGCGCAGAAAGCATCCTCGCCAGGCCAAAGTCGGTGACCTTAATCCTGCCTCCGGTTGTAACCAGAATATTGTGAGGCTTGATGTCTCTGTGGACGATCCCCTTTTCGTGGGCATGGGCAAGGGCAGCGCATACCTGGGCTCCGATATTGGCGATCTCTTGTGGGGAAAACGGAGCCTTCCTCCTGATCACCTCTTTGAGGTTTTCCCCTTCTACATACTCCATAACGATGTAAGGGAGCCCATTTTCCTCCCCGACATCGTAGATGTTGACGATATTCGGGTGAGAGAGACTGGCAACAGCTTGTGCTTCTCTTTGAAAACGCTGGAGGAACTCCTTGTCCTCGGCCAACTCTTCCTTCAAGACTTTTATCGTCACCAGGCGGTTCAAGACCCGGCACCGAGCCAGGTAGACATTGGCCATCCCTCCTGAGGCCAGCCTGGAAATAATCTCATACCTGTTTCCGAGAACCTTACCGAGCACTTACTCACTTACCCCCTCAGTGAGAGCAAGTCTGATCAACTCGCGGGCGATTGGTGCCGCCACCCTTCCTCCTTCGCCACCGTTTTCGATAAGAACACTGACTGCAACGCAGGGGTTGTCCGCTGGCGCAAAAGCGACAAACCAGGCGTGAGGCTTCCCATTCGGGTTTTCCGCACTTCCGGTTTTTCCTGCCACTTGAATCCCTGGCAGAGATGCCGCTGTTCCCGTCCCTGAATTGACGACTTCGACCATGGCCTCTTTCACCTGTTCAGCCACCTCAGGACTGCACACTCTGCGCCAGACCTTCGGTGACCTCCTCCAAAGCACCTCATTCCGGGGACCGCGAATTTCCCGCACAAGATACGGTTCCATCATTACCCCATCGTTACCCAGGGCTGCAGCCACAAGAGCCATGAAGAGAGGAGTAACGAGGACCTTTCCTTGTCCGACAGCAGCCTCGGCAAGCCCATTAGCTGTGGCCAAGCTTTCTCCTGACAGGGAGATCCTTGCAGTTGGTAGTTCAAAAGGGATGTCCTCACCCCACCCAAAGTCCCGTAAACCGGAAGAGAACCGTTCAGCACCAAGACGCAACCCCAGTGCCGCAAAGTAGCTGTTGCAAGAAACAGCGAGCGCCTTCTTCAAATTCACTTTTCCGTGGGGCTCCAGGTCACGCAAATGCCTCCCTGCAACGATCAGTTCCCCATGACAGGAAAAAACTTCTCTCTCCAGACCCGGAAAGCACTCAAGACCTAGGGCTGCGGTTACGATCTTGAAAACCGAGCCTGGAGGATAAAGGCCAAAAGTTGCTCTGTTGACCACTGGGTGACGCGGGTCACTCCTGATCTGCTCCCAGTTTTTCTCCAGATTCTCCGGGTTGGGATCAAAACCTGGAGTGCTGACAAGAGCGAGAACCTCCCCTGTCTGGGGGTTGAGAACAACGGCAGCACCACGATAGGGAGAGAGAAGCTGCCACGCCCGCTCCTGGATCTGGTGGTCGATGGTGAGATAAAGGTCATTGCCGCGGGGTTCACCAGAACCAGAACGGAGCAACAGACTCCTCCAAAAATCACCCTTTAGCCCCAGGAGATAGAGATCATACTCGCCTTCCAACCCACACTTTCCCAACCGACGCGAATGGTAACCGAGAAGATGGCAGTACAAGTTTCCATATGGATAGCAACGGATCACCTTTTCTCCAATACGCAAGCTTTCTGCTACTTTTTCGCCTTCCCTGGTGTAAATTCCTCCTCGCAGGACCCGGTTTTCCAAAACCCATAACCTGGGATCTCCATGCTTTTCCCTCAGAGAAGGGCCGAGCCTCAGATGCAGGTAAACCAGCCACAGAGAAAAAACCAGGAAGCAAGCAAAAACAACGATGCTAAACTTCCTGATGAGACCTGACACCAGCCTCACCAACCTCTTCACTCACTTTTAAAAGCAGGGCAACAATGATATAGGAAGAAACGAGTGAACTTCCCCCATAGCTCAAGAAAGGCAGAGGGACTCCTGTGAGGGGGATCAACCCAGTAACCCCTCCCAGATTCACTAGTGCCTGGACAGCCAGCGAGAAAGTAAGACCAAAAGCAAGAAGACGAGCCGCCCCATCCCTCGACCGCAAAGAGATCTGAAAACCACGCCAGACAGTGATCACATAGAGAACAACAACAGCGAGGGTTCCTGCCAGACCCAACTCTTCTCCGATCAGAGAAAAAAGGAAATCAGTGTGCACTTCAGGGATCATCTCGGGAAAACCGTTTCCCAGACCCCACCCGAACACTCCCCCATTGCCTAGGGCAAAAATCGACTGGACGACCTGGTAGCCACCCGTGTTAGCGTGCCCCCACAGATCCAGGAAGACAGCGATCCTCTCCTGGACGTGGGGAAAACAGTGATAAGCCGCAACAGCACCCCCAAGGAAAAGCAGCAACCCTCCCCATAGGTGCAAAATGTGACCCGTGGCCGCCAAGACGATCACCCAAAAGGTCACCAGGAAGAGAAACGCCATCCCCAGATCGTGCTGAAGAACCAGGAACAGCAGAGAAAGGCCGCAACCTGTCAGCAAGGGGGACAAGTAGCGCCCGAGACCAGGGAAACGCCTGAGCACCCACCTGTTTTCATCAAGATACCCTGCCAGAAAAGCGATCATCAAAATTTTGGCAAATTCCGAAGGCTGGAAAGAAAAAAAGCCAAGAGAGATCCAGTTCCTGGCACCACCAGCCTCAATTCCCAGCAAAAAAGGCGAACCAAGCAGTACCAGTCCCCCTACCATCAGCAAATACTTGTAGTTGAGGAAAAACCGGTAGCTCTTTAATAAACTGGGGAGCACCCAGAGGGAAAGCAAACCCAGCACAACCCAGCAGGACTGGCGTAAGCCCAGCAGAAAGTCGATCCTTGTGAGGAAAACAAGGCCAATCCCAGTAAGAACAGCAGGAAAGAGAAGCAACAAAAAATCTCCTCTCCGGCACCACACATATGAGAAACATCCGGCAGAAAGGAATAAGGCGACGATCCCCAGACAAACCAAACCCCAGAAAGGAAGCGAAGTGGTAAAAAAGTAAAGTGCTGCACTTCCCAAAGCAAGCAAGAGGCCTGGGAAAAGGCTGAGGAAAACCCTCCTCATTTTCCCGAATCTCACCAGGAGAAGAGCAATAAAGAAAAAATAGAGGCAAATAAGGGGTGAGTATTTGAGTAAAAAGAGCCAGATCACGATCACCTTTTAATCTCCTTCGAATTCTAGAAGATTTTCCCCGACCTGAATCTGGTCTCCTGGTTGGAGGCAGTGCTCAACGATCCGGGAACCGTTAACGTAAGTGCCGTTTTTACTCTTCAGATCCGTAAGGTAAAGTTCTCCATCTCGCCATTCCAGTAAAGCGTGCTCCCGGGAAACAGTCGGGTCAGTGAGCACGATCTGGCAGGTAGCTCTTCTTCCCAGAATGTAGCGTTCGCCTCTTTTGAGAAAAAACCTTTTTCCCTGATCCGGGCCTGCAGCCACTACTAAAACTACTTCACCAGTGTTTTCTCCAGAATTTCTGAGATCGAACACCATTGTCTGTCCGGTTTCCTCATCGCCATCAGGCAAGAAGAGTCTCTCTTGCTCCTCAGAAACAGCAAAACCGGTGTTTACTCTGATCTCCCCAGGCTGCAGGTTCTGGTCTTCACAAAAGGTGATCTGCGGCCTCCCAATGAAGGTAAAACCCTTTTCCCTCGCCCTCTTCAAGAGAAACTCTTCAAGCTCCCTGCTTAGAGGTTCTTGTAAGGGAGCAAACTTTTCAAAATCACTTTTCCCTAAGCTGACGATAAAAACATTAGGAGCATACACCCGAGAGACACTGATTCTCTTCTGTAACTCCAGTTCTCGGGCTAGAGCGCGAGCAATTTCCACCGGTTCCACTTGATTTCTGGTTTTTCGGAAAAGCCCTTCCCAAAAACCGTTCAGCCATTCTTCGATCTTTCGGAAACACACCAGAACCACCAGGCTTTTTTATCTTAGCTTTTCCAGACAGGCAAGGAAAAACCCGTCCGTGTGGTGTCTGTGAGGCAGCAGTTGCAAGTAGCCAGCAGCAGCCGTCTCCCGGTCACGGTGATCATCCAGAGAGAAAGGAAGCCGAGGCCTGATATCCTTCACCTCAAAATCAGGGTTGGCAGCAAGGAAGCGGGAAACGACGTCGAGGTTCTCTTCCGGTTCTGTAGAACAAGTGCTGTAAACAAGGATTCCCCCTCTTTTCAGACACCTGCTGGCACCACTCAAAATTTCCAGTTGCTGCTGCGAATACTTCTCAAGTTCACTTTCCTGAACACGCCACCGGAGATCAGGTCTCCTGCGGATCACCCCAAGCCCTGAACAAGGGACATCCACGAGGAGGTAATCGGCCTTTTCCCACAACTCCTCGGGGAGGGCGCGGGCATCGAGAAGCCGGGTCTCCACGATGGAAATTCCCAGCCGGAAGCAGGCCTCTTCCACGAGCTTTAATCTGTGTTCATGGATGTCGAGCGCCAGAATTTTCCCTTGATTTTTCATCAACTGGGCAAGGTGGGTCGTCTTCCCCCCGGGACCACTGCAGGCATCAACCACAAAGGAGCCGGGACAGGGGTTCAGAAGATGAGAAGCAAGCATCGAGCTTTCGTCCTGGGCAACGAAAAGCCCCTCTTGGAAAGCATCGAGTTCGGCCAAGAAAGGAATGTTTCTGGTCCTCAACCCCTCAGGAAGCAAGGGGCTTGGCTCAGCAGCAATGCCTTCCTTTTCCAGCAATTCCTGCAACTTTTCGGGTGAGGTCTTCAGGGTGTTGCACCTCAAAACGAGGGGAGGAACCTGATTGTTCGCCTTGCAGAGGTTGATCGTTTCTTCTCTTCCGAACCTCGACAACCAGCGTTCCACCAGCCAGGCCGGGTGAGAGTATTTGACACTGATGTGAAGAACGGGATCATCTTCCAGGGAAGGATAGCTGATTTCCCCCACATTGCGGGCAATACTGCGGAGTAGTCCATTAACAAAACCTGCCAGCCCTCCGAGATTCCACCTCTTCGTCAGCTTCACCGCTTCATTACAGGCAGCGCTGGCGGGAATGCGGTCGAGATAAAGCAATTGATAGACACCGGTACGGACGATATTCCGGATCACTGGGTGCATCTTTTTCACGGGTACACTAGAAAACTGGTCGATCACCCAGTCGAGAGCATTTTGGAAGCGCAGAGTACCATAGACAAGTTCTGTCAGTAGGTTGACATCCACCTTTTTGAGCCTGTTTCCCAAGGCTATTTTTCGCAAGACCAGATTAGCAAATGCTCCCTCCTGTTCGACAGCCAGAAGAACGCGGACAGCTCCCTCCCTTGCTGACGAAAACCTTAACGACCTTTTTTCCTTCACTGGAAGTTGCTCACCTCGGTCCTGAGATAAAGTAGCGAACGGCTTCTTCAACTTCCTCCAAATTAACCCTCGTGTTGAAGCAGGGTCCAAAAGGGCGTTCGTTCAAAACACCAAGGACCGGCAGAGGATTGGTATCCTGGATCCCACTGCTGAGGTCACGCTCACAAGCAATGGCGACGATCGCCTTGGGCTTGTACATCTTGACAAAACGCCGGGCGAGGGTGCCTCCAGTAGCAAAAGCCAGTTTAACACGGTATTTGTCCCGCAACTCAAGCAGAGCAGCAACCTGGCACTTTCCACACCTTCTGCAGTTATCAGGATTAAGGGTGATCTTGTAAGGACATTCAGACCACTGGAGACAGTGGGGAGCCAGGATCAGGAGTTCCTCTGGCTCGACAACTTCCCTCCTCGCAAGCACCAACTGGTTATTCACCTCAATGTAGGAGGCCTGAATTTTTTCTATCGGTATTCGGAAAACCCGTCCTAAAACAAGTGACAGTGGGTAAAGCACATTGAGAGTAATCCTGATCAAGTGTTGAAAAGAAGGGAAGCTCCTGACGCTCCAGATGGTCAGAACGATCCCAAAAATCCCAAAGGAGACAATCCCCAAAACACCCAGGAAAACAACGGTCAAAAGATAAAAAATAAGCCTGTTAACCGGATTTTCCCAGTTGAGCGCAAGATAAACTGAGAAAACTGCGAGCCCGAGGATCACCACAACCCCCAGAGTAAGCAGACCAATAAAGAGCCGCTTCCTGGCACGCACGTTAACCTACTCCCCCAGAACTGTGCCAGGCTGGAGGCGATATCCCCGCAAAAACTCGGCTGCACTCATTCGAGGACGACCCGCGGGTTGAACTTCCTTGATCAGGAGGCGGCCTTCTCCTGTCTGGACAATGAAACCTTGCTTCTTGTCAGTTTCAGTAACCTGACCCGGAAGGAATTCTCCAGGAACACCAGGCAGAACCTGGGCACGCCAGATTTTGAGAACTTTGCCTTTGAAAAAAGTATACGCCCCTGGCACAGGATTCATACCCCTGATCTTGTTAAATAAGGCCTCAGCCTGGTGATCCCATGAAATCTCCCTCTCTCCCGGCTGAATTGGAGGGGCATAGGTGGCCTTCACCTCGTCCTGGGGAATCCGGGGAGCCTTTCCCTGCTCCACTAACCTTAGAGTCTCCATCATCAGTTGAGCACCTTTCTCCGCCAGCACTTGCTCTAGTTCACCAAAAGTCGTTTCCGATCCGATTTCCACTCTTTGCTGGAGAATGATGTCCCCGGCATCCATCTTTTCGTTCAGGAACATCGTGCTCACCCCAGTCTCCTTCTCCCCGTTGATGATCGCCCTCTGAATCGGAGCCGGACCGCGGTAGGCCGGCAAAAGAGAAGGATGCAAATTCAGGCAGCCTAAAGGGGGGAGTTCTAGCAACCAGGAAGGGAGCAACTGCCCGAAGGAGACCACAACGATCACATCTGGCATCAATTCCGCAAAAAACGGTTGCAGACCGGCATCTTTCACCGACTCGGGCTGATAAACAGGCACACCGTGTTCCTGACAAAACTTTTTTACCGGTGGAGGCGCCACTTTGAGCCCCCTACCCTTCCTGCGGTCGGGCTGGGTAATCACCCCCACTAGTTGCCATTCGCTTTGGAGAATCGCCAACAAAGTAGGAATGGCAAATTTCGATGTTCCCATAAAAAGAATCTTCATCTACCAGAACCTCTTTCTAAGAAAAGATCTCGATGGCTTTATCTATGAAAAGAATTCCATCAAGGTGATCGATCTCATGCTGAAGGGCGCGGGCGCCTAAGCCACTGGCTTCGACTTCGATTTCCCTTCCATTGCGGTCCCATCCCCGGACAACAACACGAGATGCTCGCCTGACTTTCCCGGCAACCCCAGGGATGCTCAGGCAACCTTCAACATTAACATCTTCTCCCTCTCTGGAAACGATCTCAGGATTGACCAGTTCCCACAACCCTTCACCAACATCAACCACGATCACCCTTTTCGAGACACCGATCTGGGGAGCAGCAAGCCCAACCCCTCTAGCAGCATACATCGTATCAGCCAGATTATCGAGCAATTTCTGAATGTTTCTGGTAACTTCCGGGACAGGCCGTGCCTCTTCCCTCAAAACAGGGTCACCGATGACCACTATCTTGTAGACGGCCATTTCCTGACATCTCCTTCTTGGAATTTCCTCTCTCAAAAACCGAAAGGGTCGACATCTACACTAATTATAACATTCGATTTGCTACGGTAGTAATTCAGGCACTTCCTGATCTCGGCCCTCCGCTCAGAGATGTCCCCTTTCAGCATCAGTTGCCACCGGTAGTAGCCCTTAACTTTGAGGACAGGCGCGGGAGCGGGGCCCAGGACAGTCACAGCAGAGCCTTCTAAAAGCTCTTTCAACTCCTTGGCAACAGACTCGGCGATCCTTGTAACCTCATCTTCCTTCTTCCCACTCACCCGAACCCTCACCAGTCCTATAAGTGGGGGATAACCGAAGTAGAAGCGTCTTCCCATCTCCTCCTTATAAAAGTAACTATAGTTGTGGTAGCACGCTGCCCTGATGCTGTAATGATCCGGAGAATAGGTCTGAATCACGACCTCTCCAGGAATCCTCCCTCGTCCTGAGCGACCGGCGACCTGGGTAAGCAATTGATAAGTACGCTCTGCAGCCCGGAAATCGGGAAGGTGGAGAGACAGATCAGCATTGAGAACACCAACAAGAGTAACCCCAGGGAAGTCGTGACCTTTTGTGACCATCTGGGTACCCAGCAAAATGTCGATCTCCCGCCTGGCAAACCTTCCCAAAATCTCAGCAAAAGCTCCTTTCTTCCTGGCTGCATCGAGATCCAGCCTCTGAATCCGGGCCTCCGGGTAAAGCCTGGAAAGCAACTGCTCGATTTTCTGAATCCCTGCCCCGAGCAGTCTCATTCCTCCGGAACTTCCACACCAGGGGCAGGCTTCCGGCAGGTCACACCTGAAATTGCAGTAGTGGCAGCGCAGGTCCCGCGTCGTCCGGTGGTAGACTAAAGAGATCGAACAGTTCTTACACCTGATGACATAACCGCAAAAGGCACAGAAGACCATCGGCGCAAAACCACGCCTGTTGAGAAACAGGATCACCTGCTCCTCTCTCTGGAGCCGCTCGCTGATCTTTTCTCTCAGATAAGAACTCAGCAGACTAATATTTCCGGCTTTTTGCTCAGCCCGCAGATCGATAAGGGTGACCCGAGGCAGAAACCGGCCCGCGGGTCTTTTGGTTAGCACGAGAAGCTTGCTTCCACCCTT
Organism: Thermoanaerobacterales bacterium 50_218; assembly: GCA_001508855.1. Taxonomy (GTDB): domain Bacteria; phylum Bacillota; class DSM-12270; order Thermacetogeniales; family Thermacetogeniaceae; genus 50-218. Next base: position 8,151 of record LGFL01000024.1, on the reverse strand, counting down.
GCGGGCACGGGTATAGCTTTCGAGGGAAGGTGTGGCGCTTCCGAGGATTAAAACCGCATCATTCAGGAGCGCCCGCTTCCTGGCAACATCACGGGCATTGTAGTAGGGCTGTTCCTGCTCTTTATAAGAAGGGTCATGTTCCTCATCAACGACCACCAGGCCAAGATGGCGAAAGGGAGCGAAAACCGCTGACCTCGGTCCGATAAGCACCTTAATTTTTCCTTTCTTGACCTCATCCCAAATCAAGTATCTCTCTCCCCGCGCCAGTCTGCTGTGCCAGACAGCGACCAGTTCCCCAAAAGCACCTCGAAAACGCGCTTCCACCTGAGGTGTGAGCCCAATTTCTGGAACCAGATAAAGCACTTGAAGCCCTGAGGCAACAGCAACACGAGCAGCGCGGAGATAAACCTCAGTCTTCCCGCTTCCGGTAACTCCATGGAGAAGAAACTCCCGGTGCTTCCTCTCCTTGAGACTGGCTTCGATTTCCCTGAGAGCAGCCATTTGTTCCCGCGTCAGGAGGATCTTTTGAGAAGGTGACCACGTCAACCTCTGTGTAATGGTGTTCCTCAATGACTTAGGTTTTCGAGGTGGAGCCATCAGCCTCAAAATCCCGGGAAGGGGGTAAAAATAATATTCAGCCATCCAGTGGGCAAGATCGATCAAGTCAGCAGGAAACACCGGTTCTGCGCTCAACACCGAGGCAAGTTCTTTTACCTCCACACCTGGTGGTGGAGAACTATAGCCGACTACCCATCCTTGAACCTGGCGCTTGCCCAAAGGAACGGTTACCAGGGAACCCACTGGTGGCTTTTCCCATCCCAGAGGAACACGATAATGAAAGACTTTATCCAAACGTGAGTGACTAATGTTCACCACAACCTCGGCACACTCTACTCCCACGAAGATCCTTCTCCTCGAGCCCGATTTGATCAAGCCAAAAGGGTTGCCTGAAGCAACCCTTTTCTTAGCCTAGTAACCCCTGAAATACTTTCCCACCGAATTTTCATTTCCAGACTAGCGTCCTGGAGAAAAGCTCAACCTTTCGGCAGCCTTCCTGAGGAGTTCTGCCTTATCGGTCTTCTCCCAGGGCAGGTCAAGGTCAGGACGGCCGAAGTGTCCGTAAGCAGCAGTCTGCTTGTAAATGGGACGGCGCAGGTCGAGGTCGCGGATGATCGCCGCAGGTTTTAGGTCGAAGTGCTCCCTTACCAACTGGCAGATGGCCTCATCAGGAATTACCCCTGTCCCAAACGTGTTCACTTCGAGGGAAATCGGTCTGGCAACACCAATGGCATAAGCGACCTGAACCTCACAACGCCGGGCGAGGCCAGCAGCAACAATGTTCTTGGCAATGTACCTCACAGCATAAGAACCAGACCGGTCAACCTTTGTCGGGTCCTTCCCAGAAAAACAACCTCCACCATGCCTCGCCATCCCACCGTAAGTATCTACGATGATCTTTCTCCCGGTCAAACCCGTATCTCCCTGGGGGCCGCCGATCACAAAGCGGCCTGTCGGGTTGACAAAGAAACGCGTGTTCTGGTCAATGTATTCAGGAGGAATCACGTGTTTGATCACGTGTTCGATAATGTCTCCTTCAATGGTTTCATGAGTTATATCAGGTCGGTGCTGAGCGGAAACCACGACAGCATCAACCCGAATCGGACGATCCCCTTCATATTCTACAGTTACCTGAGTTTTCCCATCAGGACGAAGATAAGGAATGATTTTCTTTTTGCGCACTTCTGCCAGACGTCTGGCAAGAGCATGAGCGAGGCTAATGGGAAGAGGCATGAGTTCAGGGGTTTCATCAGTCGCATACCCAAACATCATCCCCTGGTCTCCTGCACCCAACTCCTGTTCTTGGACTTCTCCCAACTTGGACTCCAGTGCCTGATCAACGCCAAGGGCAATGTCCGGAGACTGCTCATCAATAGAAGTGATCACCGCACAGGTATCGCAATCAAAGCCGTATTTTGCCCGCGTGTAGCCGATTTCCCGGATCGTTTCCCTGGCAATCCGGGGAATGTCCACATAACACTCGGTGGTAATCTGGCCGGTCACGAAAACCAGACCGGTGGCCACAAGTGTCTCACAGGCTACCCGTGCATAAGGATCCTTTTCATAAATGGCATCAAGAACTGCATCAGAAATCTGGTCGGCAATTTTGTCCGGGTGTCCCTCAGTAACCGACTCTGAAGTAAAGAACCAGCGCCGCGCCATTCAACGATCACCTTCCTTTTCCCGAAGTTTGATCAACTTAACGACCTCATCGAAGATGACTCTAGCCAACTCCTTCTTGGTCATTTTAGGCAGTCTGAGCACACCACCATCTGGATACAAGATAGTGGCAATATTGGTGTCCACCTGGAAACCGGCGCCTTCCTGCTTGAGATCATTAGCCACCAGGAGATCGAGGTTCTTTTCCCGGAGCTTCTCACGGGCATTCTCAAGGAGGTTTTCCGTTTCTGCAGCAAAACCAACCAGAATTTGCTTATTCTTTTGCTTCCCCAGGTGGAACAGAATATCAGGTGTCGCCTCGAGTTCGATGACCATACAGGAACCTCTCTTCTTTACCTTTTCCGGGGCAACCTGTTTGGGGCGAAAATCAGCAACTGCCGCCGCTTTAACGACAACATCAACCTCAGGGAAATAGTTGAGAACCGCCTCGAACATCTCCTGGGCGGTTTCCACAAAATCTACTTTCACACCAGGAGGTGGACTCAAACCGGTGGGACCGCTTACCAGGATCACCTCGGCACCTCGTTCCCGCGCCTCTTCCGCGAGAGCGTAACCCATTTTTCCGGAACTGTAATTAGACAAAAAACGCACGGGATCAAGGGGTTCCCGTGTTGGTCCCGCAGTTACCAGGACCTTTTTTCCCGAAAGGTCCTGTTCTCGAAAGATAAGGTTTTCCACAACCTTGATGATCTTCTCCAGGTCAGCGAGCCTGCCTTTTCCTGCGGTCCCGCAAGCAAGTCTCCCTTCCTCAGGCTCCACGAAATAATACCCATATTCCCGCAAGAGCTTCATGTTCCTCTGGAAAATTTTATTTTCGTACATCCCAACATTCATTGCCGGAGCAATAACGACAGGTGCTTTTGTGGCAAGAACCGTGGCTGAAAGCAAATCATCAGCAATTCCTGCAGCAATCTTCCCAATGAAGTTGGCAGTTGCCGGAGCAATCAGCAGAAGATCAGCCATTTGGGCAAGGCCAATGTGTTCCACATTCCAGTCCTTTGGAGGAGAGAACATGTCCACGTGAACCGGATTCCCGGAAAGAGTCTGGAAAGTCAAAGGCGCAATAAAACTGGTAGCAGCAGCGGTCATCACCACATGAACCGAAAAGCCTCTCTTAACCAGGAGGCTCGTAAGCTCCGCTGCCTTGTAGGAAGCAATGCTCCCAGTTACCCCAAGAACAATGTTTTTCTGGCTCACTGGTTACCTCCCTTTTTCGCCGGACGTTCGATGCGGATCTTGTCTTTAGCAAGTTCCTCAAGAGCCACGGTGACAACCTTATGAGAAGAGTCCTTCGGCAGCTTACCGGAATCCACGAGCATCCGCGCCCTTTTTGCTACCGCCACCACCAGTTCGTATTTGCTTCTGACCTTTTTCAGAAGGAGGTCAAGGCTGGGTTGTTGCATGACCTGATCCCTCCTCGTTTTGGCGCCTCATTTTCTCCATACTGATAATTTCCACCAGTTTTTTCAAAGCCTCCTCCTGATGATCATTGACAACAACATAATCGTACTTCGCGGCAGCCTTGATTTCCTCCTTTGCACAACTGAGGCGTTTCTTGATTACCTCTTTGGTATCGGTGCCCCTCTTGGCAATCCTTGCCCCCAGTTCCTCAATTGAAGGAGGGACGATAAAAATCAACAGCGCCTCAGGGTAAAGCTTTTTCACCTGGAGTGCGCCCTGGACATCCAGTTCCAACAAGACATCTCTACCTTCCTCCAGCCATCTCTCAACCGGCTCCCTCGGTGTCCCATAGTAATTTTCGTAAACCTGAGCCCACTCCAGGAGCTTTCCTTCCTGAACACGCTTTTCGAATTCAGAAGGAGTAAGGAAAATGTAATCGACCCCATCAACCTCACCAGGTCGGGGGGGCCTAGTAGTTACCGAAACAGAGTAAGCCAAATCAGGAAAAACCTGACGCAGTGCCCTACATAGGGTCCCTTTTCCCGAACCCGAAGGTCCTGAGATTACGATAAGAAGTGGTCTCCCATCCAATTTTGTCACTCCTGGCCGTGGGAATCGTCAGTCAATTTGCTGATTTGTTTCCTTGCTGGAGAGGCGATGGGCAACCGTTTCCGGCTGAACAGCAGACAGGATCACATGATCGCTGTCAGTGATGATCACCGCCCTTGTCCTCCGGCCATAGGTGGCATCGATCAGCATCCCCCGGTCGCGCGCTTCCTGGATAATCCTCTTGATCGGGGCCGAATCCGGACTGACAATGGCTACGATCCTGTTTGCCGAGACAATGTTCCCAAAGCCAATGTTAATTAACTTGATGTCCATAAATTAATTAACCTCCTTGAATATAATCCCCGAAACCTCATTCCACATTCTGCACCTGCTCCCTCATTTTCTCTAACTCACTCTTTATCTCCACAACCAGTGGTGAAATCACCAAATCTGCGGCCTTTGCCCCTATTGTGTTGATTTCCCTGTTCATCTCTTGGAGCAGAAAATCCAACTTCCTCCCGACAGGCCCAGATGCCTCAAGCAACTTTGAAAACTGGTCTAAATGAGAAAAAAGGCGCACCACTTCCTCGGTGATATCGCTCCTCTCAGCATAAAAGACAACCTCTGTCAAGAGCCTCTCTTCCTCTATTTCTTCTCCGACAAGTGCTTCCACACGACTCCTTAGCTTTTCCCTCAGTTCCTCACTTAAAAGAGGTGCCCGCTCTTTGATCTGCTGGAGAAGTTGACGAACCTGTTTCTTTCGGTGCAAGAAATCTTTGTAGAGGTTGGCGCCTTCCTGGGTTCGCATTTGCACCAGATGAGCAACTGCCTGCTCAAGGGCCTTTTCCACAACTGACCAGATTTCTTCCAGGTCCTTTTCTTCCTCTTCGGCAATGATCACGTCTGGAAGTTGAACGATGTCGATGACACGTAATTGAAAATCGATTTCCAGAATTTTCGCCAATTCTCTTAGGTAATTATAATATTCTACCGCTAATTCTTTGTCAAGCTTTATCTTACGCTTGTTTTCGCGGTTATCATCTATAGTGACATAAACGTCTAGCCGGCCACGGGCAACATTTTCCTGGATCTTTTTCTTGATCCTCTCTTCGAAACCCATGTAAGTCCGCGGTAGACGCACAGCAATCTCTAAAAAACGGTGATTGACACTGCGAATTTCGACAGTCGCCCGAATCCCGTTTTCTTCGTGTTCACCCCTGCCGTAGCCAGTCATACTTTTCAGCAACTCGGCTTCTGGTCCCGAGAGCCTCTATAATCCCGGGAACCAAGATTCACTCCTTTCCGCACAATGCTGTTTTAGTAGAGTTTGCCCAGGGCCTGCTCAATCCTCTTCAAGCCCTCCTGAATTCGCTCCTTATCAACTGTCAGCGAAATCCGGAAATATCCCTCACCAAACTTCCCGTATCCTATTCCCGGGGTAATGACGACACCAGCCTTTTCGAGAACGAGTTCGGCAAAATCTGTAGAGGTATAGTCCCCAGGAACGGGAGCCCAAACGTAAATCGTCGCTTTAGGAGGTTCAAGGTGACAACCTAAACGCCGCAGTCCTTCAACCACAGCGTCTCTCCGTTCTTTATACAACTGGCGCATTTTTTCCACACAATCCTGAGGGCCTTCGAGAGCTGCAATCCCTGCCTGCTGAATCGCCTGGAAAACACCGGAATCGAGGTTCGATTTCAAAGTCCCCAGGGCTCTGATGACCTCAGAATTACCTGCAGCCCAACCAAGACGCCATCCGGTCATATTATAGGTCTTGGAAAGGGAGTGAAACTCGATACCCACTTCCTTTGCCCCTTCTACCTCAAGAAAACTGGGTGCTGAAAAACCATCAAAAGTGATCTCTGTATAAGCTGCATCGTGGCATACAATAATGTCGTAGTTGCGGGCAAACTCCACCACTTCTTCAAAAAATTCCTTCCCGGCAACAGCACCCGTAGGGTTATTAGGATAATTGAGAAACATCAACTTGGCTTTCCTAGCTACATCTGAAGGAATGTCTGCTAGGTCGGGAAGAAAACCCCTTTCCTCCTTCAAAGGCATGATGTAGTTTTCCGCTCCGGCGAGGGCAGAGCCAATACCATAAACAGGGTAACCAGGGTCCGGGATCAGAGCAACATCTCCCTCCTGCAGGTAGCAAAAAGAAATGTGGGCTATCCCCTCCTTCGATCCGATCAGGGTCACCACTTCGCTTTCCGGGTCAAGCTCAACTCCAAACCTCCGCTGATACCAACTGGCGACAGAGGTCCGGAACTCCAGCAGACCTTTAGAAGTAGGATAACGGTGGTTCTCGGGGTTTTGGGCGTGAGTGATCAAGGCCTGGACAATGTGCTCAGGAGTGGGCTGATCAGGATCCCCAATGCCCAGATTGATCACATCGACCCCTTTCTTTTTAGCCTCTTCCAACTTCTCCTCGATGCGGGCAAAAAGATAAGGAGGCAATGATGCCAGGCGCTTTGCTTCCTTCAATTTTGAACTCTCCTTTCCTGAATCAAATTTTCAAGTTTCTGCTCAAATTTCTCGCTCAAAACCCCCTGGAAAACCTCTTCGGCGGGGCCAGTCATATAGACATGGTTATCCGGCAACCATTCTATCAGAAGTTGTCCACCTGGCAAACGCACACGGACAGAACGCCCGGTTTTTCCGCATAAGAAACTCCCAACAGCAGAAGCACAAGCACCGGTCCCACAGGCCAAGGTCTCCCCTACTCCCCGTTCCCACACCCGGACAACGATCTCCTGGGGGCTCCTCACCTCAACAAATTCGACATTGGTACGCTGCGGAAAAAGCTGATGCTTCTCCAGCAAAGGGCCGATCTGCCCCACAGGAGCCTCCTGGACATCAGGCACAAAGAGGAGGCAGTGGGGGTTCCCCATCGAAACTGCAGTAATTTCTAGTTTCTCACCGGCAACTTCCAACTCTTCTTCGATAACTCTCGTTCCCGGCGGCCCCATGACAGGGATCCTTTCCCTTTCCAGGACGGGCTCCCCCATATCAACCTGCACCAATCCCTTTTCCGGCCCATCCAGAATAATCCTTGCCTTTTTGATCCCTGCCTTTGTTTCGACCTCAACCACCGGGTCACCAACAAGCCCCTTCTCAAAGGCGTACTTGGCTACACAGCGCAGAGCATTACCGCACATCTCTGCCTCAGAACCATCAGGATTGAAGATCCTCATCACGAGGGAAGCTCGCCTTCCCGGAAAAAGAAGAACCATCCCATCGGCACCAATTCCAAAGTGGCGGTCACAAAGGGCTCGCGCCAGCCCTGGCAGCTTCTCCTCGGCGAACTGACAATCTTCGAGAATCACAAAATCGTTTCCTAAACCCTGCCATTTAAAGAACTCCATCTTCAATTCCCACCACCATGTCCAGCAGTTTTCGGCCTCAAAACAAACAGAAGGTGCCCTTTAACCATCCTGTAGAACCAGTGGACTAATCCGTTGCCTACACTTGCCCCACCAGCAGCCACGAGCACAATCATCCATTCTAGACCATTAAGAGAAACGGTCTGAAAAACCTCCTGGAGAAAAGGAACAGAAATCACTGCCAACTGCATCAAGAGAGAGATACCAACCGCGCTGATGATGTAAAAGTTGCACCCACAAACATCGAAAAGCAAGCCCTGCTTACCGCGACAATCAAAAACATGAACCAACTGGGCGAAAACAAGACAGCAAAATGCGGCAGTGCGTGCCCTGACCAGTTCTCCGCTGAGTAGGAAAACAACTACAAAAACAAGAAAAGAACTCAATCCTATCAAAAAGCCCCAGACCAGAATCTTTTTCGCCAGGCCACGGGCAAACACATCCTCACCAGGAGGGCGAGGTGGGCGTTCCATGAGGCCCGATTCTGGGTTGTCGACACCCAGAGCAACTGCAGGAAGGCCATCTGTTACTAGATTAACCCATAAAATCTGAATCGGCAAGAGGGGAAGTGGGATCC
>LGFL01000081.1 GCA_001508855.1 Thermoanaerobacterales bacterium 50_218 | reverse complement strand
CCCACTTTTTCCCAAAACGGGTTGCTCCGGGTCCACCGGGTGCGCGTTGATGCCGAAGATATACACGATTTTCTCGACTGGGTCTTCCACTTCAATACAGTTCTTGCTGCTTATGGAGGGGAGTTGCTCCGGGAAGAGCCAGAGATCAACCTCATTCATGCTCATGATTGGCTGGTTGCTTATGCTGCCGTTTCTCTGAAACAGAATCACAGGATTCCTTTGGTGGTAACTATTCATGCTACTGAATATGGGCGTAACCGGGGAATCTTTACCCCTTTGCAAGAGAGGATCCATCATCTTGAGTGGTGGCTGACTTATGAGGCCTGGAGAGTTATTTGCTGCAGCCAATTCATGAAAGAAGAACTCAGAAAAATTTTCCAGGTTCCTGAAGATAAGATTGATGTGATTCCTAATGGTATTGATGCAGAGCGGTTCCAGAAGAAGGGTTCTCTACCAGAAGAACTCCGGCGGATGCTGGCACCAGAGGGGGAGAAGCTGGTCTTTTTCATCGGACGCCTGGTTCCCGAAAAAGGTGTCCAGACTCTGATTGAGGCTGTTCCCCAAGTGATTTCCGATTTTCCGAAAACGAGGTTCATTATCGGAGGCAGGGGCTCTTATAGCCAAGAGTTGCAGGGACTGGCCAGGAGGTTGGGTGTAGAAAACTATGTAGTCTTTCTAGGATATCTTGATGACCACTTGCGTGACCAACTGTATCAGGAAGCTGCGCTTGCAGTGTTTCCCAGCTTTTACGAACCCTTTGGGATCGTTGCTTTGGAAGCAATGGCTGCAGGGACTCCTGTCGTGGTCTCCGATGTTGGAGGGTTTCGCGAAATCGTTACCAATGGAGTTAATGGCTGGAGGGTCCCTCCGGGTGACTCTACAGCACTTGCTGCCGTGGTTAAACAAGTGTTAGGAAGTGAAGAGGTGGCTCATCAGGTAGGCGAACAGGGTCGCCGCTGTGCCCTTGAATATCGCTGGTCGGAGATTGCTCTGAAGACGATGCAGGTCTACCAGCAGGTCCGTCAAGAGGCGAGTAAGAGCGAATGGGTCCTCAGGAGGGATTTTAAGCGGCCCGAAGAAGCCTCTTTTTTCGGGCTACGGCATCACACTACTTGCCAAAAGGAATTCGGTGAGAAGAACAAAGTCTTGCATAAAGAAGGAGATGATCAGGAATATTAATTCTTGAGGTGAATTGGAAATGAAAATAAAATTCCTGCTGCAACTGCGCATCATGCGGCCAGAGTCTGATGACCGTGAACTACCTCAGCCTGAGATCCCTCCTTTTCCTCCAAATACCGATCAGCCAGAGGTTCTTCCTCCGCCAGAAGTGCCCCCGGAAAAGCCAGGGGCTTTTTTGCTGGTTTCTTGACGAAAAAAATGCGCTAGGATAAGATTAAAGTGCGGTTGACCGCGAAAGTTAAAAAGTTGCGAAAGGGGAGTTTTTGATGTCCGCGAATGTAATCGAACTAACCAGTGAAAACTTTTCTGAAAAGATTAGCAACTCTGCTCTTCCTGTTCTTGTGGATTTCTGGGCGAGTTGGTGTGGCCCTTGTCTGATGCTTGCTCCGGTTCTGGAAGAGTTGGCTGTAGAAATGGAAGGGAAGGTTCTTGTGGGTAAGGTCAATGTTGATGAAAACAGGCAGCTTGCCGAACAATTCGGGATCATGAGCATCCCCACTTTGATTTTATTCCGTGATGGCCAGGAAGTCAGCAGGATCGTTGGTTTAAGACCAAAGGAAGAGCTGGTGAAGATGATTAATGAAGCAACCTAAACCCCTAGAGGGTGTTTTTCATGAGGCGGAAAGCTCCTCTTGCTTACCGGCTTCGCCCTCGCTCTCTCGAGGAATTTGTCGGTCAGGAGCATCTTACTGCACCCGGGCGCATCATTTACCAGGCAGTTACTGAAGACAAGTTCCTCCCGGCGATTTTTTACGGCCCTCCAGGGACGGGGAAGACAAGCCTGGCAGGAATCATTGCCAGGATGACGAAGTCTCGCTTCATCCAGGTGGATGCTAGCAACACAGGTGTAGGGGAAATTCGCAAGGTTCTCCAGGAAGCCCAAGACACTCTGAGGTTTTTTGGGAAGCAGACCATTCTCTTTATCGATGAGATCCACCGTTTCAATAAGGCCCAACAGGATATTCTTCTTCCTGCAGTTGAGCAGGGAGTTATCATTTTGATCGGAGCAACCACCGAAAATCCGTTTTTCGAAATCAATGCCCCTCTTCTCTCGAGGACAAGGGTTCTTCCCTTCTACCCTCTGGAAGAAAAGCACCTCCACAGGATCTTGGATATTGCCCTTAGTGATCGGGAGCGGGGATTGGGGAAACTGCAAGTAGAGGTTACTCCTGAAGCTCGGGAATTTTTGGTTCGTTCTGCTGGGGGAGATGCCCGGGTTTTGCTCAACTCCCTCGAAGCTTCCCTTGATCTCGGGAAACGAGATCCTGGCGGAGTCCTCTGCATTGATCAGGAAGCGGTTGCTGCAGCTATCCAGAAGAAGATTGTTCTCTACGATCGAGACGGTGACCAGCACTACGATGTGCTTTCGGCTTTTATCAAGTCAATGCGGGGATCTGACCCCGATGCTGCTCTCCACTGGCTGGCGAGGATGCTCCAGGCGGGAGAAGACCCCCGCCTGATTGCCCGGCGGATCATCATTTGTGCGGCCGAGGATGTCGGCCTTGCTGATCCCCAGGCTCTCGTTGTGGCAACTGCAGCTGCCCAGGGAGTTGATTACGTGGGAATGCCTGAGGCCCAGTTGCTTCTAGCTGAAGCTGTGCTTTACATCGCTTGTGCCCCCAAAAGCAACCGGGCCTATGTGGCTCTCAAAAAGGCATTGGATGACCTCGAGAAGGAAAACCCCGGGACGGTGCCCAACCACCTTCGGGACAGCAGTTACCCTGGGGCCAAGGTTCTCGGCAGAGGCAGAGGCTACCTCTATCCTCATGATTACCCAGAGGGGTATGTTCCGCAGCAGTATCTTCCCGATCTTCTGAAGGGCAGAAGATATTATCAGCCGTCGGACCGTGGTCACGAAAGGAAGATTAAGGAGTATCTTAAGCAACTGCGGGGGGTGAATTTTGATGCGTAAGATCTATCTTGACCACGCGGCGACGACACCGGTTCATCCACAAGTTTTTTCGGAGATGCGTTTGGTTCTGGAAGAATGCTTCGGGAATCCTTCCAGTCTTCATTCATTCGGTAGAAAGGCCAAGGAGTATCTGGAACAGGCGAGGAAGAGGGTAGCCTCCCTGATCAATGCTCTCCCAGAGGAGATCATTTTCACCAGTGGAGGTACGGAATCGAACAATCTGGCGATTTTAGGAACTGTCTATGCCAACAGGCGCAAAGGCAACCACATCATTACTTCTGCAATCGAACACCACTCAGTGCTCCACACGTGCAAATTTCTGGGCACCAGCGGGTTTGAGGTTACTTTTCTTCCTGTTGATGGGAACGGGCTTGTTGATCCTGATGATGTGAGAAAGGCGATAAAGAGAGAAACCATCCTCATCACCATCATACATGGCAACAACGAGATTGGGACGATCCAGCCCATTGAGGAAGTAAGTTTGATTGCGAAGGAGTACGAAGTTCCCTTCCATACCGATGCTGTCGCCAGTGTTGGCCATGTTCCTGTTGATGTCGACAAGTTGGGTGTTGACCTTCTTTCTCTTTCAGGGCACAAGATCTATGGACCCAAGGGAGTGGGTGCTCTTTATGTAAGGAGAGGCACCAATTTTACTCCTATTTTCCATGGTGGTGGGCAGGAAAGAGGGCTTAGGCCGGGAACCGAGAATCTCCCAGGAATCGTTGGTTTCGGTAAAGCTGCGGAAATTGCCAGAAGGGAACTGGCAAGTGAAAGGGTGCGCTTGGAAGGGCTCCGAGACAAATTGATCCAGGGCGTTCAGAGGCTGGTTCCCGATGTGAAACTCAATGGGCACCCAGTGAGGCGGCTGCCCAATAACGCAAACTTCAGTTTTGCCGGGGTTGAAGGAGAATCTCTGCTCCTGAGGTTGGATCTCCTGGGAATTGCTGTTTCCAAAGGCTCGGCCTGCAGTTCGGGTGAACTTGCGTCCTCTCATGTTTTGCTGGCGATTGGTGTGGACCCTGAGCTTGCCCAGGGGACTCTGAGAATGACCGTGGGCCGGACAAATACTGATGAAGACATTGATTACGTGCTCGATGTTCTTCCGGGTGTTGTTGCTGAACTAAGGCGAATGTCACCATTAATCGAGTGATCTGTTTTGTGGAGTGAGATAAATCAGTGCAGAAAACGGTCTTCGTGGCCTTGAGTGGTGGTGTTGACAGTGCGGTCGCTGCTTATTTACTGCAGCAGGAAGGCTATCACCTTGTTGGAGTTACTTTGAAGATACCTGGTT
>LGFL01000023.1 GCA_001508855.1 Thermoanaerobacterales bacterium 50_218 | reverse complement strand
GTTGACGGCAAAGTGCGCCAGGAAATAGTGGCTAACCTGGGCCGGCTGGAGGAACTTCAGGAGGGAAAGCTGGACAAACTTATTGAAGGGTTGGCCAAATACTCTCGCCAGCGCTGGGTAAAAGTTCAAGATTTGCCGCTTGATCCGAAGTGAGTTAAAGAACCTGGTCTTATTCCGATCTGCCGGGGGCCTTGAAAGGGCTTTTCACTGGACAGGATCCTCAAAAACTTCCTTTGATGTTTTCAAGGCACTACAGGTTAAAACAACTGATGGAGCTTGACCGAAGCCTTGACGGTAGGATGAAATCGGGGTAAAATAAACCTGAGTCGGGATGTAGCTCAGCTTGGTCAGAGCGCACGGTTCGGGACCGTGAGGTCGCTGGTTCAAATCCAGTCATCCCGACCATTTTTATTTTTCGAGCCTGATGTCCTCAGCTATCTTGGCAATCGCCTCATCAAGCTTTTCGATGTTTTTCTTCAGCCTTTCCTCAGAAGGTTTCTTACCCCTTACTCCCGTTCCCGGTTTTTCCTTGACCTTCTCCCGGAAACTATGCATCTGCTGCTCCACGACGGTCGTCACAAAGTCGTCGTCAGACGCAGAAACTTCAACTTCTGCTGTCTTCTGGAGGAGTATCAGGTATTCATCTTCAATTTTTCCAATTTCGGAACTTGTGTACTTCCTGGTTTTGTCAATGCTTCTGGGGATAGTCTTCAGGTTTTTGAATCCCGTGCAGGCTGCCATTGCCGCAAAAAACTTATGGCTCTCGATCGCTTCGTATTCCAGGCTGGAGTTGCCGATGACGATCACACAGAGGTGGCCTTTTTTTAAAACCCTGTTCATTTCGATGAGCGCCCGGAGCATGTCTCCCAGGTAGCGGGAGAGCAGCCTGAACCTGTTGTTGACGAATTGAGAGTGCCCCCCGATTTCCTGCTTTTTGAAAGCACCAAAATCCATGTCCAACCAGATCATGTTGTACATGTGGGAGCGGTAGTAGTCGAAGGCATTGACATAAGGAGGAGAGGTGACGATCAGGTCTACTGAACCGCTTGCCACCGCCAGTTTTCGGGCATCATCGTTAAGGACCTCGACACGAGGTGGGTGCTTGATCAGGGCGGCCATTTTTTTAAGCTCGCTTTCCATCAACCTGAGCTTTTTCAGAAACTGCTCCTCAACATCACCGGTACTCCTGTTTTCCACGAGTGACCAGACAGTTGCCGAGAGGGCGACACTACCGAGGTCACAGAGTTCATTTTCTCCTTCTATGCGGAGTTCCAGCAGGACCTCCCGAAGCAACTCCAGTTTTTCGATTGTTGTTTCATCAAAGATTTTGCTGATCTTCCTGTTCGGCAGGTTTTTCAGGACCCTGGCGATTTTCGCCGAGTCTGGGTCCCCTTTTTTCCGTTCCTGCAGTTTTCGGTGCAAGTAATGGAGCTTTTCTTCCGGAATCAAGGTGGTCTTCACTTTGCTGATCAGCACGGCAAGGGGGTTGAGGTCATTACCCACGGCATTTCTGGAATTCAGCAAGGCTTCCACAAGCGTTGTGCCGCAGCCGCAGAAAGGGTCGAGGACTGTATCTCCTTCTTCTGTGAAAAGCTTGATGAAGGTCAGGGGAATTTGGGGAATGAAGCGCGCCGGGTAGGGGTGGAATTTGTGGCTCAAGTACTGGGTGTTGAAGTTTTTGAAATCCCAGTCGATTTCATCAAGTGCTTTGAGGGCCTCGCTGAAGCTGTACTTTTGATCGAGCAGCTTCAGGTACTCTTTTTCCTTTTCTTTCCACTCGAAAAGATGGTTCCTTCCGGTTTCTCCGTTCAACCTGATCACTCTCAACTCTCCCGGGGGTGGGTTCCATTTACCTGTTGCGGGCGAGGGTTTACGCGTGGGTTATGGAGCCCAGAACCAGAGGATGACCTCGAGTGTGATCAAAATGACGATCGCTACTTCCAGGAGTAGGAAGCGGTGGGTTACCAGTTCATCACTCAACATGGTGTAGTTCCTTTCGATGACCTCGATTTTTCTTTCGATGCTTCTCAGCCATTCCTGAACCCGGAAGATTTTCAGCGCTGCCGTGTATACCCGCATGTAGAAAACATCTTCTGTTACTTTGAGGGCGTTCTGCACCTTTTCTGTGATTTCGGTAACATCGAGCACGAGTTCCATCATCTGTCTCATGATCTCCCGGTATTTCTTTAATCTTCTGTAGCCACCTTTTCCTGCTTCGGCGATCGCGTCGTACATCGCTGCCAGTTCCCGGTCGAGAACGTTGTCGTAATACCTGAGTTCTAGAAGCTGGGCATTGGCAAACTCAAGCAGATCAGGGACATCGGTGCTTCCGCTGGGCTCGCAGACGAGTGCTGCATCCCAGGTGATGATTGTTCGGTCGTCACTGTAGGAAAATTGGTTTTTCAGGGTTTCCCGCCGCATGTCCTTGCTTACCTTGTCTGCTTCACCGAGCAGGAGAGGCACAGGGTCCCACTCGTGTGGCCACCTTTCGAAGAAGAAGATGGTGAAGTCTTCTACGAATCCGGAGATCCCTGCATCGATGAGCGCGGGGCCGAGTGCTTCCAAGAGATCATCACGATAAGTTGTGAAGAGGTTTTCCAGTTCCTTACTTTCGTTGATGCTGACCGCCAGTTTCCTCAACTCGCCGTATTTTAGGTTTTCGGGCAACTGGATCCTGAGAATGACACTGAGAACTCCGAAGTCGTAGGCGCGGCCTCTTGGGAATACGGGAAATTCTTTATTTCTGATCCTGAGGGTGCACCTTTCCAGTTCCACAGTCAGAGGGGGGTTTTTGATTTCCAGAGCCTTTGGGTGTACCTTTGAGAGTTTGAGGCGCGAGACTACCGGCTTTTTTGCTGCCAGGATTCTTCCTGCACGGGATAGGTCGATTTCCTGAGCTACATCGTAAAGTCGATACACCCAGATTGAGCCATGCATTGTTGATTCCCCCGAACCAGAGAAATGCTTGCTTCTTATCCCATAGTATCTTAAAATCAGGCATTGTCAACTCGAACTCTGAGAAAGCCCGCCAACCTCTTTTCCTTTAGCCTGAAGGGAAGAGGTGATTAGATGTGGTGAGTTTTAGCTCAAGCTGTTCGCATTATAAGTAAACTTGTTTCTGGTGAGGGAATTGTGTTACACTCTTTTCCAAAAGAAACACTTTTGCGAAAAATAAAGATGCAGGGGGAACAATGGTGTTCAAGGCTTTTCTCTTCGATCTCGATGGCACCCTCGTGCCGATGGACATGAAGACGTTTATTGACGGTTACTTTCGCGCTGTTTCCGAGAAGTTCGCTCACATCATCGAGCCGGAGAAGCTGGTTTCTGCCATTAATGCCGGGACTATGGCGATGCTCAAGAATACCGATCCCCGAAAAACCAATAAGGATGTCTTTTGGGAACACTTCTTTTCTCATATCGACCACTCCAGGGAAGTATTTGTTTCGATGTTCGATGAGTTTTACCAGAAGGATTTTGCCAATCTCAAGACGTACACTCATCCCAACCCCCTTGCCCGTCCCTTGATGGAGTTTCTCTTTGAAAAGGGAAACCAGGTGGTGATTGCCACCAATCCTGTTTTTCCGGAAACAGCGGTCAGGGAGCGCCTCAAATGGGTGGATATCGGTGACTTTCCTTACCATCTGGTGACTACTTATGAGAACATGCATTACTGCAAACCCAGAATCGAGTACTACCGCGAGGTTCTGGATTTTCTCGGGGTTGATCCTCAGGACTGCCTCATGGTAGGTAATGATGTGGAAGAGGACCTCGTGGCCAGAGATTTGGGGATGAAGACATTTCTCGTTGAGGACTGGTTGCTCAATAGGTCTAATCTCCCGATCGTCACCGATTACCGCGGGTCTTTCGAAGATCTCGTCAGCTTTCTGAAAGATGCTACCAGCAGCAAAAAATTTTGTCATCCAGTGAGGTAACCTCAAATGAGTGGTAAATTTGTCCACCTTCACGTTCACAGTGAATACAGCCTTCTCGATGGTGCTGCTCGTCTCAAGGATCTGGTCAAGGCAGCAGCAGAGCTGGAGATGCCGGCCCTTGCTCTCACCGATCACGGAGTGATGTACGGAGTAATCGACTTTTACCGCCTGGCGCGAGAGCAGGGGATTCATCCGATCATTGGATGTGAGGTCTATGTGGCGACGCGGACGCGCTTCGAGCGGGAGCCGCGTCTCGATGATTCCCAGTATCACTTGGTGCTGCTCGCCGAAAATGAAACAGGTTACAAAAACCTGATCGCTCTCGTTTCTGCTGCTTTTCTGGAAGGATTCTACTACAAACCAAGGGTCGACCATGAGCTTTTGAGCAAATACAGCAGTGGTCTGATCGCTCTCAGCGGCTGTCTGGCGGGGGAAATACCGGCAGCCCTGCTTGCTGACGACCTGGAGAAGGCTGAAAGAACGGCCAGGCTCTACCAAGAAATCTTTGGTAAGGACAACTTTTTCCTGGAGCTGATGGACCACCGCATGCCTGAACAGGAAAAAGTCAACCCTGGTTTGCGGGAACTGTCCCAGAAATTGAAAATCCCGTTGGTTGTAACCAATGATGTCCACTACATCAAAAAAGAAGATGCTGAGGTTCACGATGTTCTCCTTTGCATCCAGACAGGGAAAACGATTTATGACGAAAACCGGCTTCGCTTCCCTACACCGGAGTTTTACCTCAAAAGCGCTCAGGAAATGGCTGAACTCTTCCCAGAAGACGAAGATGCTCTCAGGGCTACACTTGAGATTGCAGAACGCTGTCGAGTTGACTTCGATTTCAGTCAGATGCACCTCCCCGAGTTCCAGGTTCCCGAGGGCTATGACCTGGATTCGTATCTGAGGAAGTTGTGTGTGGAAGGTCTTTCCCGGCGCTACCAGGGAGAGATTCCTCAGGAAGCGAGGGAGCGCCTCGAGCACGAACTGGAGATCATTTGCAGGATGGGGTTTTCCGGTTACTTTCTGATCGTCCAGGATTTCGTCAACTGGGCGCGCCGGAGAGGGATCCTCGTAGGGCCCGGCCGGGGGTCGGCGGCCGGTTCTTTGGTAGCTTACGCCCTCGGGATTACCAACATCGATCCCTTGAAGTACGGCCTCCTTTTCGAGCGCTTCCTCAACCCTGACCGGGTTACCATGCCTGACATTGATATCGATTTCTGCTTTGAACGGAGAGAAGAGGTTATCGACTATGTTGTGTCAAAATACGGAAAGGACCGGGTCGCCCAGATCATCACCTTCGGAACGATGATGGCGAGGGCAGCAATCAGAGATGTCGGGCGAGCACTCAATCTGCCACTTGCCGATGTCGACAGGATCGCCAAACTCGTTCCTGATGAACTGGGTGTCACCCTCGACAAGGCTCTTCAGAGTTCTCCTGAACTGCGGGAGCTCTACGACGAAGACCCTGAGGTGCGCCGTCTCCTCGACTTGGCGCGGGCGATTGAAGGGATGCCCCGCCATGCTTCCACTCATGCCGCGGGAATTGTAATTTCCAAAGAGCCACTGATCAACTATCTCCCCCTTCAGAAAACTGGTGATGCGGTTACCACCCAATTTCCGAAGGAAACTGTCGAAGAAATCGGGCTTCTCAAGATGGACATCTTGGGATTAAGGACACTGACCGTAATCGGAGACACTCTCCGGATCGTGGCTGAAACGAAGGGTGAACAGATCGACATCAATGAAATCCCCCTTGATGATCGAAAGACTTACGAGCTTCTTGCTTCCGGGGAGAGCGTCGGAGTTTTCCAGTTGGAGAGCACCGGGATGCGCCACCTTCTCAAAAGCATGAAACCTAACCGCTTCGAGGATCTCATTGCTCTAGTCGCCCTCTACCGCCCGGGCCCCTTGGGGAGTGGGATGGTCGAAGATTTTATCAACAGGAAAAACGGTCACACCGAGGTCAAGTACCTCCACCCTGCCCTGGAACCCATTTTGAATGAAACCTATGGTGTGATTTTGTATCAAGAACAGGTGATGCAGATATCATGCGAACTCGCCGGGTTTACGATGGCCCAGGCCGACTCCCTGCGCAGGGCAATGGGGAAGAAAAAGCCTGAAGTGATTGCTGGACTGCGGGAGAGTTTTATCTCAGGAGCGCGCCAGAGAGGTGTAGATCCTGGTGTTGCCGGACAAATTTTCGACTTGATGGAGCATTTTGCAGGTTATGGTTTTAATAAAAGCCATTCTGCTGCCTATGCCTTGATTGCCTATCAGACTGCTTATCTGAAGGCGAATTATCCCGTTGCTTTTATGACTGCTCTGCTGACAAGTGTGCGCGGCAATTCCGACAAGGTTGCTTACTACATCCAGGAGTGCCGGAGGATGGGTATCGAGGTTCTCCCTCCCGATGTTAACGAGAGTCTGGTGGACTTTACTGTTGTCGGTGACAACAGGATCCGCTTTGGTCTGGCAGCGGTGAAAAACGTTGGTGAGGGGGCTGTTCAGGAGATCATCAGGGCACGTCAGCAAGGAGGGCCATTTTCTTCTCTTGACGATTTCTGCAACAGGGTTGATCTCCGCCAGGTTAACAAGAGAGTGATCGAGAGCCTGATTTTGTGTGGAGCGTTCGACTCCCTTGGTGCGCGCCGCTCCCAGTTGCTGGCGGTTCTCGATGACTGTTTGGAACAGGCTCAGGCAGTCAGAAGAGATCGCCAATCCCAGGTCGAGGGACAATTGTCCCTTTTCGATGTGCTCCAGGATCCCCAGATTTCACAGAACGAAAGGAAGTTGCCGGATATACCTGAGTTTCCCTCCCAAGAGCTTCTCGCTCGGGAGAAAGAAACTCTCGGGTTTTATGTCAGTGGTCACCCTCTTGCTGACTATCAGGAACAACTTGCCATCCATACGACTTCTTGCATCAGTGAATTGCCTCAGTGTCAGGATGGGGAGCAGGTGGTCATAGGTGGTATTGTCAACTCACTGCGGAGGGCAACCACGAGAAGAGGGGAAGGAGTGATTTACTTTACTCTTGAGGACCTGGGGGGAAGTGTGGAAGTGATTTTCTTCCCCCGCGGTAATTCGAAAAACGTCCGCTTCTTAAGAGAGGACGCATTAGTCGTTGTAAAAGGAAGAGTTAGTGTTCAGGACGACAACTGCAGGGTCTTCGGAGAGGTCGTCCGCCCTCTGAATCAGAAGCCAGAGGAGTTTCTTTACATCCGCGTCAATCCTTTCGCGGGAAGTCCTGACCTGTTTGAGCGACTGCGGGCGCTTTTCCTCCAGTACCCTGGCTCTACTCCTGTATTCCTCTACTTTGTTAGAGAAAAAAAGCTGATGAAAACAGATGCCTCTTTCTGGGTTGAGGCAACACCAGAGCTGTGGTATAAAGTTGAAGAACTCTGTGGCCCAGGCTCCTGTTTCATTCTTGAGCAGGAACCCGTGGCAACCACTACGGCAAAATAGGTCTTTGTTGTTTAGTAAAAACATGGTATATTATCTGATACAAGAGAAAAAGGGGGAAGCAAAAGTGATAGAGCCTTATGTTTATGGTGATTACATTGCCATTAAGGCTCTGGAAAACGGGGTTACTGTGATCGGCCTCACCCGCGGCAAAGATACCAAACTTCACCATACTGAAAAGCTAGACCGGGGAGAGGTTATTGTTGCCCAGTTTACCGAGCATACTGCTGCTATTAAAGTGAGGGGGAAGGCGGTCGTTTACACCAAGTTTGGTTCTATTGAAACCTCGGACTAAAATTCCGAAAATCCTCTCCCCAATATTGCAAAACAAGTGATGAAGTCAAGAAGGATCTTTAAATAAAAGGTCGAAATGGATCATCTAGGATTTTGATGGGGAGGGGGCCGAGGGTTAAGATGTGGAAGGTTGTTTACATCGCTCAGAACCGCTCAGCCGCAGAAACGATCAAAGAAATCCTCACTTCAGAAGGCCTTCTAGTAACACTCAGACCTGTAGGTGTTCCACATTTCGGAGATGGGGGTGCAGTTGAGGTCCTGGTTCCAGAGTCAGAAGCTGAAGAGGCGCACGAGATCCTCACTAGTGCTGTTCCTGTTTGAGGAGTTATCAGCTTTTATCATCAGTGTTTCCTGCAGGGCCTTCATGGCCCTGCAGGAAAGAGAATCAGAACCCTTCGGCCAGGGAATCAGTGAGGTTTTTGTGGGGTGAGAAGGCTGTTTAAAGACATCTGGCGGAAGCATCACCGGTACATTACAGTGAAACCGGAGACTTTGGAAGAAAAAAAGAAAGAGCAGTTGTGGCTCAAATGTCCCAAGTGTGGAGAACTCTTGTATGCACGGGAACTGATGAAGAATCTCAAGGTATGCCGGAAATGTGGTTACCATTTCCGGCTTACAGCTTTTGAGAGAATTGCCATCACCCTCGATGAAGGCAGCTTTGAGGAATTTGACAGTGACCTGGGCCCCGTCGATCCCCTCGGTTTTCCTGGTTATCCTGAAAAAGTCGCTTGTGCCCAGCAAGCAACAGGGTTGAAGGAAGCCATCCTGACCGGTTCTGGAACGATCGAAGGATGGTCGGTGGTAATCGGGGTTTTAGACCCCAATTTTATTATGGGGAGCATGGGCTGTGTTGTCGGAGAGAAGATCTCCAGACTCGTAGAGCGAGCGATCGAAAGGAGAGTCCCCCTGGTTATTTTTTCAGCATCAGGCGGAGCAAGAATGCAGGAAGGTGTTTTTTCTTTGATGCAGATGGCGAAAACGAGTGCCGCCATCTCCAGGCTTCATGATCAGAGGATCTTGTATATATCTGTCCTCACTGACCCAACGACCGGAGGAGTTGCTGCCAGCTTTGCGGCCCTGGGCGACATCGTTATTGCCGAGCCTGGTGCCCTGATCGGTTTTGCCGGGCGCCGTGTTACGGAGCAGACGCTCCGCGAAAAGTTGCCTCCCCATTTTCAGACTGCTGAGTTCTGTTTTGAGCACGGATTTCTCGATCTGGTGGTACCCAGACAGGAGATGAGAAGAACTCTTGCCCATATCCTTGCCTTGCATTCGGAAAGGGGATAGTTGTCGTGCCTAATACTTACCTGGATTTCGAGAAGCCTCTCGTTGAGTTGGAGAAAAAGATTGCAGAACTCAAGCGGTATGCTGGTGAGAAAGAAATCGACCTGAGGGCGGAAATTGCCTTGCTTGAGAAAAAGGCTGCAGAATTGAAAGAAAAAACTTATCAGAACCTTGCTCCCTGGCAACGCCTGCAGTTGGCCCGCCACCCAGAGCGCCCCAATTTCCTTGACTATGTCGAACTTCTTTTCACTGACTTTTTGTTCCTTCATGGGGATCGCTGCACCGGAGATGACCCCGCGGTTGTTGGTGGTATCGGACGTTTTGAGGGGAGTCCGGTGACTGTTATTGGTCATCGCAAGGGCCATAACACTAAGGAGAATCTTGCTTGCCACTTTGGGATGCCTCATCCTGAGGGTTTCCGTAAGGCTCTGCGCCTTGCTAAACAGGCGGAGAAGTTTCAGCGACCGGTGATCTTTTTGGTGGATACTCCAGGTGCCTATTCAGGGATCGCAGCCGAGGAACGGGGACAGAGTTGGGCAATAGCGGCCAACCTCTGTTCTCTTGCCCGGATCGAGACCCCGATGATTGTGGTTATTACGGGTGAAGGAGGAAGTGGTGGTGCCCTTGCTTTAGGTGTCGGAGATGTGGTGTTGATGCTGGAGCACGCCGTTTTTTCGGTGATTTCTCCAGAAGGCTGTGCTGCCATCCTCTGGAAAGATGCTTCTCGTGCTCCGGAAGCTGCCTCAGCGCTCAAGATCACTGCCACTGAACTGCTCGAACTCGGACTTATTGATGCCATTGTTCCTGAGCCTTTGGGTGGTGCTCACCGCGACCCGAAAGCAACGGCGGAGAACCTCCGCCTGGAATTGCGGAAGTGGGTCTCACAACTCCGGGAGATCCCACCTTCAGAATTAGTCAATCGCCGCTGGGAGCGCCTCCGGAGAATAGGGAGTTTTTCGTAAGGGAAAAATAACTCCTGCTGGGAAAGAGGGTGATCCGATTGCGCCCCGTTGAACGGATTGGTGTCCTTACCAGTGGTGGGGATGCTCCTGGGATGAATGCGGCGATCAGGGCAGTTGTCCGCAAGGGAATATATCACGGCCTGGATGTGATCGGGATTCGTCGGGGTTACCTGGGTCTTTTAAAAAAGGAATTCGTAAGGTTTACTCTCGGTTCTGTGGGGGACATCATCCAAAGAGGGGGGACGATTCTCCACACTGCTCGCTGTGAAGAGTTTAAAACACCTGAGGGACAGGCACAGGGAGCGGCCAATCTTAAGGAAGAAGGGATCGAAGGGCTCGTCGTCATTGGAGGAGATGGCTCTTTACGGGGTGCTCTGGCCCTGGCGAGGTTTGGGATTCCTGTGGTCGGAGTTCCTGCTACCATTGACAATGACCTTCCGGGTACTGATTACACGATCGGGTTTGATACCGCGGTGAATACCGTCGTCGAAGCGATCAACAAGATCAGGGATACGGCAACTTCCCACGAGCGCACCTTCGTCATTGAGGTGATGGGTCGGCACGCCGGACATATTGCCCTCTACGCAGGGCTCGCAGGTGGAGCTGAATCGATCCTTGTTCCCGAAATCCCTTATGATATTGATGAAATCATTTTTAAGCTGGAGCGTGGGCTTAACCGGGGCAAATCTCACAGCATCATCATTGTTGCTGAAGGCGCAGGCAGTGGATTGGAAATTGGCCAGGAGATTCGCCGGCGCACAGGTTTAGAAACAAGGATCACCATCCTTGGGCATCTTCAGAGGGGTGGAACCCCGACTGCACTTGATAGGATTTTAGCCAGTCGCCTGGGAGCGAAGGCTATTGATTTGCTGATGTCTGGTGAAACCAAGAAGATGGTAGGTGTTGTCAATGGAGAAGTCGTGGTTTCTGATCTCGAAGAGGTTTTGCAGAAGAAAAGAGAGTTGAATAGGGAGATGTGGGAATTAGCAGGAATACTGGCGATCTGACCCCGGTTTTGGTGGAGTGTGGTTGAAAATTGTGAAGGAGGGGTCTGATGAGGAAAACCAAGATTGTCTGTACAATCGGGCCTGCCAGTGATTCCCTTGAAGTGATCAAAGAAATGATCAAAGCGGGAATGAATGTTGCCAGGCTCAACTTTTCTCACGGCACTCATGAAGAACACCGGGAACGTCTGCTGAAGCTGCGTCAGGCAGCAGAAGAGTTGGGTTATCCGCTGGCGATCATGCTGGACACAAAAGGTCCGGAGATCAGGGTAGGGGTCTTAAAAGACGGCAAGGTCTGTCTGCGTGAGGGTTCAATCGTGACCCTGACAACTGAAGAAATTGAGGGGGACGAAAAGCGGATCCCGGTTACCTATCAGGGTTTGCCGCAGGCAGTCCAGCCGGGGAACACGATTCTCCTTGATGATGGGATGATCGGTCTCAAGGTTGTTGCTGTTAGGGATACGGAAGTCGACTGTGAAGTGGTTTATGGTGGGGAACTCAAGAGCAGGAAGGGAGTCAATCTACCTGGAGTTTCTCTTGACCTCCCCGCGGTTACTGAACAGGATGTTGCTGACATCAACTTTGGGATCGACCACGAAGTAGACTTTATAGCTGCGTCTTTTGTGCGCAGGGCTGCCGATGTTTTGGCTGTCCGCCGTCTGCTGGAGGCGCGGGATGCTGACATCCACATCATCGCCAAGATCGAAAATGAAGAAGGGGTTAAGAACCTTGATGAGATCATCAAGGCAGCGGACGGGATCATGGTGGCGCGGGGAGACCTTGGTGTGGAGATTGCTACAGAAGAGGTGCCCCTGGTTCAGAAGCGGATCATTGAGAAGTGTAACCAGGCGGGGAAGCCTGTGATCACGGCCACTCAGATGTTGGAGTCGATGATCCACAACCCCAGGCCGACGCGGGCTGAGGCGAGTGATGTGGCTAATGCCATTTTCGATGGCACGGACGCGGTGATGCTCTCCGGGGAAACGGCGATGGGGAAGTATCCGGTAGAGGCCGTGCGGGTGATGGCCCGGATTGCTGAACGGGCGGAGAAAGAGCTTAACTACCGACAGTTGCTTTTGCAAAGAGCGGCAACATCTCCGCGGACGATTACCGATGCCATCAGCCACGCCACCTGCACAACTGCCCAGGACCTGGGTGCCGCGGCGATCATTACTTCCACGAAATCCGGATTCACCGCGAGAATGGTTTCCAGATACAGACCCCAGGCTCCGATCATCGCTGTCACGCCTAGTGAAAAGGTCTGCCGCAAGTTGTGCCTGGTCTGGGGTGTTCGGCCTTTGCAGATTCCCCAGACTGAAAATACTGATGAAATGATCAATGAGGCTGTGAAGACAAGCCTCATTGAGGGGCTGATCAGGTGCGGAGACCTGGTGGTGATCACTGCCGGGGTTCCTGCAGGTGTGCCTGGAACGACTAACCTCTTGAAAGTGCACATAGTAGGTGAAGTTCTCGCCCGCGGCACGGGAATAGGAAACCGTGCTGTGATCGGGACGGTGAGGATCTGCAAGAGCCCGGAAGAGGCCATGCGGAAGGTCAAAACTGGGGACATCATGGTGACTACCAGCACAGACCGTGATTTTATCCCCAGTATGCGCAAGGCGGGGGCGATCATTACCGAAGAGGGAGGTCTAACCTCCCATGCGGCGATTGTCTGCTTGAATCTGGGGATCCCTGTTGTTGTGGGAGTGGGTGGAGCAACCGAGATTCTCGAGGATGGGAGCACTGTTACTGTTGACAGTATGCGGGGTTTGATCTATCGGGGAGCGACCACTGTCCTTTAATCAGGTGGGTAGAAACTGCGACGCTGCTCCTGGTTCGCGGTTTACAATGAGTGTGCTAAACGCGCTGCAAAGAAAAGTGATTGATAATGGTAAACCTGTGCTGTGCACTAGCCTTGGCCACTGCTCTTTGGTCCGAGAGGACTGGAGAGCTTTTCTTTTTGAGAGGCCATCAGAAATTGGGAGTGAGCATAAAGAGGTTTTTATCGAAGGGTGGCGAATATGATCTAAGGTTGGAGACAAACTGGGATCAGAATCTAATCTTATGTCAGATTTGAGGGAGGCAGTATGCTTAAAATCGAGGATCTCCACGTGGAAGTAGGGGGAAAACAGATACTCAAAGGTGTGAACTTGCACATCAGACCAGGGGAAACCCATGTCCTCTTCGGTCCCAACGGGTCTGGGAAATCTACACTTCTAGGGACAATCATGGGGTTCAGCAGGTTTCGGGTTACCAGGGGGAAGATTTACTTTAAGGGCGAGGATATTACCTCGATGCCCGTCTATGAGAGAGCACGCTTGGGCCTCGGTATTGCTTTTCAGCGGCCCCCTGTGCTCCGCGGGGTCTCTATGCAGGACATCTTGAAGATCTCTGCCCAGGGAAGAGATGTCCGCATCGAGGAGTGGGCCGAGAAACTGAATCTGAGGTCGTTTCTTTCTCGTGATGTCAATGCCGGTTTTTCCGGGGGAGAAATCAAGCGCTCGGAACTGCTGCAACTCCTCGCACAAAACCCTGAACTGGTGCTTCTCGATGAGCCGGAGTCAGGGGTGGATCTAGAGAACATTGCTTTGATCGGTGAGGTGATTAATTACCTGCTCCAAAAGGACGGTTTTCGGGGTTTTGATTGTCCCAGGCGGGAACTGAAACAAACACGGCAGAAAGCCGGTTTGATCATTACCCATACTGGTTACATCTTGGAGTACGTGGCTGCAGATGTGGGACATGTTCTCTTTGATGGTCGTTTTTCCTGTAGTGGCTTCAATCCTCAGGAACTGTTGAAGTGGATTCAGGAGCACGGTTACAGTGAGTGTGCCCGTTGCCTGGAAAGGAGGACAATTGATGGAGAATAAAGAGAAGCTGGCCTCGGTGGCCTCTGAGGAATTAACAGGTGAGGAGTTTGAAGACCTCCTGAGGGTAGGTGTTGATGCCGCAGAAAAGGAAAGAGGAGGCACTTACATACAGAAAGACCATTCTGTGGTTCGGGCTACTATTCTTCAAGAAGGAATCGAAATCTTGAGTATCGGAGAGGCACTGCAAAAATATTCCTGGCTGGAGCAATATTGGTGGAAGGCTGTTTCACCGGGAGAAGATGATCCCAGGACGATATCGGGTGAAGAAAAAGGCTATTATATCAGGGTTTTGCCTGGGGTGAAGTCGATTTTTCCTGTTCAGGCTTGCCTCTATATTGCCAGTGAGGGCCTTGTTCAGAATGTCCACAACATCGTCATTGTTGAAGAAGGCGCTGAACTTGATGTGATCACCGGATGTGCCTCGGGTAGGCATGTAGTCTCAGGGATGCATGTGGGAATTTCTGAGTTCTACATCAAGAAAAACGCCAAACTAAACTTCACGATGATTCACAACTGGGCAGAAAAGGTGGCTGTTCAGCCGCGGACCGGGACCGTTGTCGAGGAGGGAGGGGTTTTCTTGTCCAATTACGTCTGTATGCATCCTGTAGATAAGCTGGAGATGTACCCCACAACTTACTTGATCGGGAGGGGAAGCACGGCTCGCTATCACACTATCCTCATTGGGCACCCGAATTCCCGTATGGATGTCGGTTCTCGTGTAGTGCTTCGGGGAGAAGACAGCCGCGCCGAAATCCTTGCCAGGTCGATCACTATGGGCGGCTACATCGTCAATCGCGGTCACCTGGTTGGAGAGGCCCCTGGTGTCAAGGGTCATCTGGAGTGCCGGGGCTTGATGCTTGCTCCAGAGGGTGTCATCCACGCCATACCTGAATTGGAGGCACGCGCTGAAGGGGTCGACCTTTCTCACGAAGCTGCTGTAGGTAAAATTGCTCAAGAAGAGATCGAGTATCTGATGGCCCGCGGCCTCAGTGAAGATGAAGCAACTGCGACCATTGTCAGAGGTTTCTTAAATGTCAAAGTTATGGGGCTTCCTGCAGAACTGGAAGCAGAGATCGAACGGGCGATCGGGCTGAGTGATGAATCATCGATGTAATCGATGTAACCCCCAATTTGCAGAAGTAATGACTGGGTGTTATAATTTGTAGAGGCAAGCAGTCTGGATGATCGCGCGCACCAGTTTAAAAATGGTGCGTGAGGAAAGTCCGGGCTCCACAGGGCAGGGTGCTGGGTAACACCCAGTGGGGGCGACCCCAAGGAAAGTGCCACAGAAATGGAGACCGCCTGACACTTTCAAGTGTCGGGTAAGGGTGCAACGGTGCGGTAAGAGCGCACCAGCGGTCAGGTGACTGGCCGGCTAGGTAAACCCCACCCGGAGCAAGACCGAATAGGGAGGCAATGGAGTGGCCCGCTCCGCCTCCGGGTAGGTTGCTTGAGGCCACAGGCAACTGTGGTCCTAGAGAGATGATCATCACCTCCGTGATGAGCGGAGGGACAGAACCCGGCTTACAGGACTGCTTGCTTTAATTTTTTTGAAATGCTTGAAGTCTGCGCAGTGCCTGAAGTTTTTCTTCCCTGCCGAGTTTGGCTTCTTTGATTGCCTGCTCGAGGATGGTGATTGACTGGTCATAGATTGTTCTGTTTACCGGGTAGGGGTGGCCGTCCTTTCCCCCGTGGGCAAAGCTGAACTTTGCCGGGTCGCGGTAACTGGGTCGTGTCCCATAGGCCAACTCGGCAATCAGTGAAAGGGCGCGGATGGTTTTAGGTCCCACCCCGGGAATGGCGAGGAGATTTTCGAAATCAGGCGGCTTTATCTCGTATGTCTTCAATAGAACCCTCTTCAAGCTCTCTGGCTGGAGGTGCTCCTCTTTTAAGGAGTGACGGGAAGGCAGAGTCAGGTGGGTGTATTCCCTGACGATCTCTTCTGGACGGCAGTTGCTAAGTTCCGCGATCATTTGGCGGGACTTTTTACTTTCTTCGGCAACCAGGTTTAATACTGATTTTTCCCTCTGCTCACAGCAGATGGCAGCGTGGGGCTCGTTGACGAAGTCTTCAACTTTGCTTCCTAGCCAGTGGTAGCGTCTGGCGCGGCGGGTTGTTTGGTTCATCCCCTGCTGGATCACCGCCCACTCACCGCCAGCAGTGAAGATAAATGTGTGGTGGTAAAGCTGGTAACCGTCCTGCACCGCAGTGTTGTCCACCTTGGCGCTCATTTTGCTGGCATAAACAAGCCTTTCTAAAGAACTGGGAAGGCCGAATTTTTCCCCGTACAAGATAATTTCCTGGGGAGTCTTCCGTGAGGTGCGACCTTTGCCCCCGGCGATGAATAAACCCAGTTCCCTTTCACACCCCCGCAGGCCCTCCTTGATGGCACCACAAACAGTTGTGGTTAATCCCGAAGAGTGCCAGTCAAACCCCAGCAGGCAACCCAGGGCCTGGAACCAGAAGGGGTCAGCGAGCTTTTTGAGGGCTCCTGTAGGGCCTTCTTCCCGGATGAGCAAGGTGAGAACCGCTCTGCTCAACCGGGTCATTCGCTCGAAAAGCCAGCGTGGGCAGTGTCCGTGGTGGAGGGGAAGGTCGACAATACCAGTCCGCATGTGTTTCACCCTTTCGGAATCGGAAATTTTTTCAGAAGGTTTCAGGCTTCTTGGAACTCTTTTATCTGTGTCTGGTTGTTCCAGATACCAGGTGGTAGAGTTGCTGGGATAGCTTGTCGATTTCTGCTTTCGGCTTGAGGATGTTTACCCAGCGTGCAGGAATTGATCTGTAACCGTAGAATGTCCCGGCGAGCCCGCCACAGACGGCACCTATAGTGTCTGCATCTCCTCCTAGGTTTACTGCTTCCACTAATGCCTCCTCGAAGGTGAGGGTATGCAGAAAGCACCAAATGGCGCAGACAAGGGTGTCCAGGCAGAAACCTGTAGGTGAGAGTTCTTCTTTGGGAAGAGAAGAGATTTCGAGTACGGCTTTTTCTAGGGTTTCCAGTGTTTCAGCAGGAAGATCAAAACAGTACTTTTTTGTTTCCTTGAGTGCTGCTTCCAGAAAGCGTTTTTTATCCCTGGCGTTTTCCGGTGAGTGAAAAAGCTGGCGGGCGAGGTTGTTGTAAAAGGCACAGGTTGCTTCCGCCAATGGGTCGTAGTGGGTCATTTTGGCGAGTTCTCGGGAGATTTTGTTCATTTTTTCGGGATTCCGGTCGTAGGCGAAAGTTACCGGGAGTGTCCGCATCAGACAGCCGTTTCCTGCTGTTTTTCCACCGAGCACCTGGTGAGTGTGATAAGATGCCTGGTCCCAGTCCTGGAACTCGAGGTAAAAGGAAAGAGCCGCCCTTACGGTGTTTCCAATGTCTCTGGGTTTCGATTGAAACCAGTGAAGGAACTGTTTACCCACGGCTTCGCGGGGAGATTGCGGGTTGGCCAGGATCCCTCTGGTGACAGCGAGAGTCATCTGGGTGTCGTCCGTTACTTCTCCTGGTTCTAGTTTGAGCCATCCCCCTCCTGTGATTTCTGTGTGGCAGCCGAAGTGTCTTCTGATCTCGTCCTGGGTGAGGAACTCCAGGGTTGCTCCGAGGGCATCACCTATGGCGACTCCGAAAAGTCCTCCCCGGATGCGGTCGCGCGCGTTGATGGTCATCGAAATGCTCCCCCCTGTAATTACTATTTTTATTTTTCTTGTTTTCTCTGGAAAAACCTGCAGAAGTGGTACGGAAAAAAGCAGGAATTTTTTGTTTTAGGGTAAACTATTTTAGCAAGGAGGAAAAGCTTCTAAAAGGGGCTGAATGATGAGGATAGCACTACCGAAAGAAGTAGTTACTGCTTGCCACTTGCTTGCAGAACACCACAAACAAGCCTTTGTGGTTGGGGGCGGCATCAGGGACCTGATTCTGGGATCCTTTCCTCAGGATTGGGATCTGGCTACTGATGCCCGTCCCCAGGAGGTTGAAGAGATATTTACCAGGGCTGGTTTCAAGGTGATTCCTACAGGGATCAGATTTGGCACTGTAACCGTTTTCATCTCGGGGTTCCCAGTCGAGATTACTACATTTCGTGTCGAGAGTTCTTACCATGACTTCCGGAGACCTTCTAAGGTTTACTTTGTCGAGGGGATTGAGGAAGACCTTGCGAGGCGTGATTTCACAATTAATGCCCTTGCCTATGACCCGATCAGGTCGGTTTTCTGTGACCCTTTCGATGGGAGGAGGGACCTGCTGAAGGGGATCATCAGAGCTGTCGGTGATCCCGAAGAGCGCTTTTCTGAGGACCCTCTCCGGATGATGCGGGGGGTCCGTTTGGCTGCCGAATTGGGCTTTCACCTGGAGGATCGCACAAAGCACGGGATTGTCAGGAACGCTGAGCTCATCTGCAGGGTTTCTGCAGAGCGCATCAGAGACGAATTGAGCAGGACGTTGTTGGCACTTCACTTTATGAAAGGTTTGCAACTGCTCACGTCGACGGGATTGCTTTTTCTGATCATCCCTGAATTGAGAGAAGGGTGGCTTTTTTCCCAGTACCATCCTTCTCACCAGTACCCGGTCTTAGAGCACACCCTTGAGGCAATGCGTTACACCCCATCATCACTGGAAGTGCGTTTGGCAGTACTCCTTCACGATATCGCTAAACCCAGGTGCTTCTCAAGGGGTGAGGATGGAAGAGGACACTTTTACGGACACGAGAAAATGGGGGCAAGAATGGCTGAACAGATCTTGAGGAGGCTGCGCTACAACACCCAGATGAT
This sequence comes from Thermoanaerobacterales bacterium 50_218, assembly GCA_001508855.1. Taxonomy (GTDB): domain Bacteria; phylum Bacillota; class DSM-12270; order Thermacetogeniales; family Thermacetogeniaceae; genus 50-218. Next base: position 3,097 of record LGFL01000023.1, on the reverse strand, counting down.
CAAACGAGTCAGTGTCCTCGTGAGAGAGCACATGCTTGACTTGAAAATGGGGCCCGCGGGAATGCGGAGGCTCATCGCCCGTGTGGGGCGAGACTTGATCGAAGAACTCCTGGTTGTCAGGGAGGCCGATTTTCTTGCTCATAGCAGGGAATTGGTTTTGCGTTACCTTGTGGATTTTGAACAGTTTTGCGAGAAGCTGAGGAAGATCATAAGAGAAGAGAACACTTTCGAGATGAGGGACTTGGCCATTGATGGGACTGATGTTTTGGCAGTTTTGGGGTGCCGCCCTGGCCCCATCGTAGGCAGGATCCTGAAAAAACTCTGGAACGAGGTTCTCGATGACCCTGCCAGAAACACCCGGGAATATCTTTTGCCGAGGATCCGGGAGATTGCTGAAGAACTGGGATGGAAGGGGGATTTTTGATAGGGTGAGCAAGCAGGTGAGTTTCCTGAATTCAGAAGGAGAAAGGCTTATCGGTGACCTCGATTTGCCTGCCACTAAGAGCCCCTCTTTTATGGTGATCATCTGCCACGGCTTCCTGGGGACACGCCACGGAGGCGGGAGAGCGGTTACTCTTGCCAGAAGGCTGGCGACGGCGGGTTTTGGGGTTTTCCGTTTCGATTTTGCGGGATCTGGAGAAAGTGAAGGAGACTTTGCGAGGGCTACCCTGACGAAAAACGTGGATGACCTCACCTGTGCTCTTAATTACCTGGAGGGGGAAGGGTTTCAAAACTTTCTCTTACTAGGCCGGAGCTTTGGAGGGAATGCTGTTCTTGCGTGTGCTGCTAATGATTCCCGCGTGCGTGGCGTCTGCCTCTGGAGTTCTTCAGTAGACATGATTCCTGTTCTCAAGAGGATCATCGGTGAGGAAAAGTTCCGTCAACTCGAAGAAGGAGAAACCGTTACCTGGAGCGATGGGTTACGCACTTATTCTAAACACCCGGGTTTTCTCGAGGATCTGCGGAAATACCAGATGCGTGACTTGGTTGCCCGAATCAGCCCAAGGCCGCTGTTGATCGTCCATGGGGAGGAGGATCAGTTGGTCCCTGTGACTGATGCCCGCGAACTTTTTCAGGCTGCAGGGGAACCGAAAGAACTTGTGGTGCTTCCCGGGGGCGACCATCACTTGAAAGACTGCCTTGAGCAGGCGATCCAGGTAACTCTGAACTGGCTCCAGCACTTTTTCAGTAGCCGAGATTGAGGCGCTCAGCCAGCATGTAGGGAAGACCTACCTCAATAACCTTGCGTTGGGTTAAGGTGAGGTCATATGTGAGGTGCCGGAACTCTATTTCCCTTGTCTGGGAGTCGTAGATGGCGTAGAATGCTCCTGGGCTTCCGTCACGGGGTTGGCCCACACTTCCTGGGTTGATCAGATAAAGTCCCTTGTTGCCAAGGATATATTTGCGATTTTTTTCTACTTCTTCAACAGAACTTTCTTTAGTGTAATAAAGCGCTTTCTGGTGAGTGTGGCCGTAAAAGCAGACCTGGATCTGCGGGTAATTGGTCTGAAGAAAGGTAAAGGCATGGGCTGCTTCTTGTGCCGAGAAAATGTAGGCATACGGGTGCCACGGAGAACCGTGAACCGCGAGGATCTTTTCTTCAATGACCAGGTGCTCTGGTAAATGGAGGAGCCATTCCTTGTTGGCTCTATCCAGGTGGCGTGAGGTCCAGATGAGGGCTTCCTGGGCTACGGGGTTGAAGTCTTCGATCCCGCAGATGCCGGTTACGGCATCATCGTGGTTGCCTCGAATACACTGGATGTGGCGTTTTTTACAAAGCTCCACGCATTCGTTGGGGTTGGGATAATAGCCGACAATGTCCCCAAGACAGATGATCTCATCGACGTTTTGCGAATCGATGTCCTCGAGGGTCTTCTGGAAGGCCTCGAGGTTGGCGTGGATGTCGCTGATCACGGCATAGCGCACCAAAGCTGACTCCCTTCCCTCGTTGTCTGTGATCTATTTTCGGAGAGGCTTCTTTTTTTGTCAATGATCGTTTGTATTGAAGAGGTTATTGCAGGCCGGTTTTTACGGTTCTTGTGGTGTGTGCTAAAATGGAACTACCACGGAAAAAGGGGGTTCTTTTGAGATGCAGAGGGCTATTTTTACTTTAACTCCTGCAGAGGGAAAAAGGCTGATCGCCAAAGGTGTTCGCCATTTGCCCGAGGTAGGCAAGGCCTTCAGACAGGGGAAGATCATTATTGCGGGGGGAACAACAAATGCCTATGTTGCTGAGGAGTTGTTGGGAATAGAGGTTTCCAAGGTGAGGTATACTGCCGGCATCATTACCAAGGGTGAGACCGGAGTAACTCCCCGTGAGAGCAGGATCAAGCCGTTTGTCATAGTTAAAGGGGAAGTAGTCGATGAAAACTGGGAAGATGTCTTGGATGATTTCGGCCCTGATGACGTTTTCATTAAAGGTGCTAATGCGGTAGATGCCACCGGGATGGCTGGTGTGCTTGTCGCCCATCCGCAGGGAGGGACAATTGGTAGGGCTTTAGGGGTGCTGGCAGCCCGGGGTTCCCACCTGGTAGTTCCTGTTGGTTTGGAAAAGATGATTCCTTCGGTTTCTCTTGCAGCCCGCAACTGCGGAATAATGAGGTTTCAGCACTCTCTGGGGATGCCGGTAGGTTTAATTCCTCTTGTCCAGGGGAAAGTAGTTACCGAACTCGTCGCTTTGGAGATTCTCGCCAGTGTGGAGGCTGTGGCCCTGGGAGCAGGTGGTGTTGGCGGCTCTGAAGGCTCTGTGGTTATCGCTGTTTCTGGTGATGCCGATGATGTTGAGCGGGTCTTCAACCTGGTTAAGGAAATCAAGGGAGAGCCTCCGGTTCAGGGGATTGGGTAGCATTTGGAGTATACTGTATTTTTACGCAGAACTCATTGACATCAGCTGTTACTTAAATATAATGGTGTTGTAAGCTGATGAGAAGGTGAGACTCGGATACAACGGCGTATCCGATTACTGGTGGCAATGATGCCCTCTACGAAGCTTTTGTAGAGGGCATTTATCTTTTGCGTGCCCGGCATGGGCGTTGGCTATAGGGTGAAAGTCCCGAACGACGAAGGTAGCAGTAGTCGTTAGCTTAAGGCAAGGGTG
>LGFL01000080.1 GCA_001508855.1 Thermoanaerobacterales bacterium 50_218 | reverse complement strand
GATACAGACAATCAGGCTTTCGATGAGCAGTCCAGGTGAGATTTTGGATCTGTCCTCATCCCATTCGACCATCTGGTTAACTATCTCTCTGATCTTTGCTGTGCGGCAGAGCATGGTGATCACCGGAACAGCTCCTGGACTGACTGCTGTGATATCAGGCATAACATATGGGTTATTCGACATTCTGTTTGCCTCCAGTATTTGTATCTAGAGGTAAATTCGCGTTTTATCTTAAAACTCCTCCTTCTGTCTGAAAAAATTTTGCTTTCACCTAAAGATTTTTTAATCCTAATAACCAGTTATTGACATGTGGAGAGCGGGATAAAACAAAGTTCTTTCAACTCAATGAAACCTCCCCTTTCTTTTTCATCCACTCCCCGCTGTTTATCCAATCTTCAAGCTCTTCCAGCGGGACACTCAGCATGTACTCGATCGGCCTCTTCGATCCCGTCCACTTGATCAACCCTTCAATCTCCAAAATTCCAAGAGCAACCCTGATTTTGTAGTCCTCCGCCTTGCCCTTAAACGGCCGTTCAGGTGAGAGATCCTGTCCCTCAAGCAACGAGAAAATCACAAGAGCACTAATTACGTTCTGCTTCTTAAATGCTTCAACCACTTTTTCCAAAATGGTCCGGAAGTGCTCTATAGGACAGAAGTGCTCATACGGGTTGTCCTTCCTCGCCAGAGCGACAACGGAATTTCCTCTTACGAACCAGTCAAAATACTTTGTGCCCAGCTTTTTTTCTTCAACAGGTATTTCATTTTCACTTTCGGCACCTGAAGCAGAACACGCCGTACCTCCTTTTTCTGCTTTGTCTTCAACAAGGAAGGCCGCAATTTGCTGAAAAATATTCGCTATGTCCTTCATTTTGATGGTTAATATATATTTGTCTGCCTCTTCAGCGTTAGGGACTTCCTGAATCCCATTTATGAACGGAAGCTTCAGCAGTTCGATAATGTGGCTGATGCTTTCTGGAGAAATGTCAAGTTCTTCTATCCTTTCCCGTACTGCTAAGCTGTCCCTGCTGAAGTAGCCCAATTTATCTTGAACAGACTGCATTTCCTCGATAACTACCTTGAGTTGCTCCAAAAATCCCCTCCTCGAAGCATTTTGAGTCAGCAGGTCTTCCAACTGGGAGGTTCTGCGGCCGTTGCCTTTAAACAAATCCTTCAGTTCGGTCAGGGTAAAAGGAAACCTGGAGTGCGCCTCGAGAAGGTCTATCAGTTCCTCTGTCTTCAATAGGCAAACGCTATATTCGTCCGCCCGTTTCTCCAAATTCCCACCGGAGAAGTCCGGCCCGACCACAACCACAAAGTCTGCTTGATTCATTTGCCTGTGATCCCTTAATGAAGGCCAGTTTATCTGGTTCTCAGAGATCTTTCCTGAACTACTTGTTTTGGCATCCACAGTAACTTTGAACGACTCCTGGCCAATATTTCCCGTAAGGAGGACATCGGTGTCTCCAGGACCTCCAACAAGCTCAGCCTCAAACCCCAAAAAGTCAAAAGCATCCTTTAATGCCTTTTCAAAATCCGATGGAGAATTGCTCCTGATTTGAGCATCTCGCAATCGCTCCACAATTGTATTTACCCGGGAAGAATTCCCTTCTGCTCCCCCTTTTTCTTTCCAGGTTTCTCCGCTCTGATGCGCCAATACCAGAAACCCCCTCCCATCCAGCATCCTATTGCTTTGCCAACAGCGAAAACCAAAGTCAACGGGAGAACTGTAGCCCCACACTAAGTGAAGCGTAGATGGACACCCAAGAAACTCTCAACCGCCATATTTACATCATTCGCCAGCAAAAGCAATTTTTCCTTTTCGAAGGAACAGCTTCGATCGTTACTACTAGTCGCCTAAAATTTCCTGCCTATCTCCACATTGAACTAGATATGCCAGTTACCTAGAGAACTACGCCAATTAGCTTCAGCCAGGACTGGTACAGGGCTCACCAACTGAAGATCTACGCAGGGCTGCTGCGCGGAGCGCGGCGGGTGCCGCCCGGTGGGTGGGCGGCGTGGAGCCGGAGCAGGGCTGGAGCGGGGCGCATCAATCACCCCAGTGCGGCGACCAGCGCTGCGGAGGCCCGCCGCTCTAGGATCCGCTACGGCCTCTCCTTGAGGACGTAGATGACGTAGCGCCTGGTGAACATACGGGAACCAACCAGGAGGGTCCTCCCGTCCCTCTCGTAAAAGATAGCGGCTCCCAGCCGGTCCTTGAACCTCCAGCCCCGCTCGGCCAGAAACCTCGTGAGGGGCTCCTCGGTTCCGCTCTTCTGGATCAGCCTGGTTTCGTCTGGAGTTACGGATACAATCTCGGCCCCCGTAAGCTCCAGTTTGGCCACCGCAAGCGCCACCGGCAGCGGGTTGCCCTCCTGGAAAATCGTCAAGAACTTAGGCCAGCACCAGTAGACCCCGAGACCCACTCCTAACGCGAGGGCCACCAGGGCGGTCCAGGCAACGCCTTTCCTAGACGGGTTCACAGCAAATCACCTTCTCTCCTCTCCAGCCCCCTGTACTTCCGCGCCCTAAAGAGGTAGGAACCTCCACCCAGTTGAAAATCTGCGCATCCTCTACTGTTCTCATAGCCCAACTTTTTGCTCTACCGAGAACCCCTTCACACCAAAAGGGGCAACCCGGAGGAACACTAGGTGCCTCGCGGCGGGCTAAGTCCCGCCGGGCAACACCACGGAAGCAATATCACCGTGCCATCTGGTTTTTAGAAGAATAGCCGAGGAACAAACATGACGATACCAGTGACAGCCACGATGATTATCAAGTTGCGCACAAACCCCATCACAAAAAAATGCCTATTCTACAGGTCGAGCTCTTCAGGTGCTTCAGAAACAAGGGCAATCAGCCTCAAGTACTCGTTCCAGTGGCTCTTAGCCTCTTCAACCTGGCTGGTTGCCTGCTCCAGCCATCTCTGGGACTCAGCGGCATACCTCGCGGCCTCAAGATACTCCCAGATGAAGTAAGCTCCAGCGTAGGTCTCCAGAGCGATGCTGTAGCTGTAGTCTGCCTGGAACGCAGAATTAACCGCGTCCCCAAAGCAGTGCAGGAACTGCTCCTTTTCTGCCAGAGCCTCCACGAAAGCCTGCTGGTAAAGCCTGAGCTCCTTCGCCACAACTATCCCTGCCACCTCGGACCTGAGCCTGGAGCATTCCTCTACAAGCTCCTCAATGCGCGAGTTCACGCTTGCCCAGCTCGCCGTCTCGGCCTTGAGGAGTTCCTCTATCTTACGGTCGTTCTGCTGGTTGCGCTGAATGGCAGAAAGCAGTTCACTGCTTGTTGAAGTAAGCTCCGAAAGAACTTCTTCATTCGCCTCTAGAACACCCAGTACAGTAGTATCCTTGATTAAAACCCACTTGTTCCTGGCCAGGTACTGCTCTACTTTCCTTTTGAGCTTCCGGTTGTCTTTCTCTGCCTCCTCCAAATCTGCCAAGACGGCAAGAAGGGTTGCCCCTGCATCTGATGCCTGCTCGATTCTCGCACTGATTTTCTCCGCCCTGGCTTTGTAGCGCTTCATGACAGGGTTTACCCTGTATGTCCCAAAGGCCTGGACGAAGCAGAACAGGACAAGGACAAGAAGGGCAACAGCAAAGCACTTCAAGCCGAGGCTACGCTTTACACCTCGTGCCCCCTCACTCGTATCGGCCTTCTGTTCTTCCACAGAGTCCCTAGAACCTGCAGCGGCTTCCTCTTCGCCATCACCGCAGATGGGCTTTATCTCTTCCCCAGAATCCACAAAACCACCCCCACAAGAGCCTTCCCGGGAACCAGAAACAACCCAGCGCACCAGCCTAACCACACCCTAACCCCATGAGGGGGGAAGTTCCCCAAGTCTCCAAAACCGCTCCTAGAAGAATCCTAAGCTGCGGGAAACCCAATAAGAGAATTTGCGGTTGACTCTCCTGTCTACAACCAGCCTAAAAACTGTGGAGATGTGGACGCGGACAGGTCTTGCTTAATCATTTTCCTCCTCAAGGAGCTGTTTCCGGCCAGTCTCGGTGATTTCCCAGACGCCTCTTGGTGAATCAGGCTTGAGCAGGCCTTCACTGACCATTGTATAGCGGCACCACTGGGCAGTATTGCGCCCGCGAGCCTGCTCCGGCGTAGAGGGAAGCGGCTGGAGATCATATTCGTTTAGGCGATCCTTCATCTTTTCTAAACCTTTTTAGGTTCTTCTTCTACATTTTTCCTAATTTTCCTGCCTTTTCGGGGGATTTTGCGGGAGAACCGCCAAGTTCACGATAATAAAAATTCCTTTACATAAAAATTTGTTCAGGGAGCCCTGGAGACGAAATCCTAAGACTTCACTTTTGGGCGGCAACAGAGCACAAAGAAGCAAAAAGGGCGACGTGTTATCGCCGCCCCAAAAAGGCGTAAAGCCTTGTTTTTTCTGGTGCCGAAGGTGGGAGTCGAACCCACACGGGTGCAGAGCCCCAGCGGATTTTGAGTC
>LGFL01000022.1 GCA_001508855.1 Thermoanaerobacterales bacterium 50_218 | reverse complement strand
GTTGTCGACACCCAGAGCAACTGCAGGAAGGCCATCTGTTACTAGATTAACCCATAAAATCTGAATCGGCAAGAGGGGAAGTGGGATCCCGGTTAAGGTAGCAAAAAACATCGTTAAAACCTCGCCGAGATTGCAGGCCAGAAGGTAGCGAATAAACTTTCTGATATTTTCGTAGATTCCCCGGCCTTCTTCGATCGCTTTAACTATAGTGTCGAACTCGTCGTTGGCCAGGATCATTGCTGCCGCTTCCTTGGAGACATCAGTCCCACTCTGTCCCATTGCCACTCCCACATCAGCTTCTTTCAAAGCAGGAGCATCATTAACTCCATCACCGGTCATGGCAACAATTTCACCAGATTTTTTTAGAGCCCGTACAATCCGCAGTTTGTGTAAAGGAGAAACCCGCGCAAAAACTCTGATAGCTTTCATTTTCTCGCTCAGCTCCTTTTCGGATAACTGGTCGATTTCCTGACCAGTGAGAACGAGACCTTCTCCATTCCTCACTAGCCCCAGTTCTTTGGCAACTGCAGCAGCAGTAAGAGGGTGATCCCCGGTTACCATCACCACCCTTATCCCGGCCTTCTGGCAGGTCTCGAGGGTGTAGCGCACCGTCGGTCTGGGGGGATCCTTAATCCCGGCAAGACCAATAAAAATCAGGTCGGTTTCAATTCCTTCTGTAGCCAGGTGGTCCATTTCCTTATAAGCCAGAGCAAGTACCCGCAGGGCGCGGCCGGCCATCTCCTGATTCTGTTTGATGATCTTTTCCTTAAGCTCCCAAGTGAGAGGTTTTATCTGACCACCTTCGATTACTGCTGAACAGCACTCAAGGACTTTCTCAGGAGCCCCTTTAGTAAAAACCAAAAATTTTTTCTTCGGAGACCTGTAGACCGTGCTCATCATTTTTCTCTCTGAGTCAAACGGTATCTCATGAAGCCGTATCCCCCATCTCCGCTCCCACTCTTCTCTCCAAATCCCTGCCTTCGCTGCGGCAACTAGGAGTGCTCCCTCGGTGGGGTCCCCCTTCAACTCCCAACTGCGCTTGCTCCTTCCCCGCCTCCAACGTAAAACCCCAGGCAGGACGATCTTCTCGTGGACAAGCTGAGCGTTATTGCAGAGTGCAGCGATCTCGAGAAACAATTGGAGGCTTCTTATATTTGTGGGATCGACCTTTTGGGTATTCTGATCGTAGAAATCACCTACAGGTCGATAGCCTGAGCCAGAAACAAAAAATTTCTTGCCATCTGCATAGATTTCCTGAAGAGTCATTTCATTAAGGGTCAGAGTGCCAGTCTTGTCACAGCAAATGACAGTAACACACCCGAGAGTTTCAACAGCCTGAAGCCTCCGTACAATTGCCTCTTTTTTACTCAGTTTCTGAACTCCAGTAGCCAGAGCAACAGCTACCGCTGCAGGTAACCCCTCGGGAATGGCAGCAACGGCGAGACTCACTCCTGCGAGAAACATCCGGTAGACTGATTCCCCGCGGGCGATTCCAGTGATGGTGATCACGGCACAAAGGGAAACACAGAGAGCAACAAGGATCTTGCCCAACCTTTCAAGCCTCTGCTGCAACGGAGTGGGTGCAGGCTCAACATCCCTCAGCATCCCACAAATGTCCCCCATTTCAGTGTTCATTCCGGTTCCTACAACAACACCAAGACCGCGCCCCTTGGTGATCAGACAACCCTGAAAAACCATGTTTTTCCTCTCGCCAAGCTCGGTTTTGGCAGGGAGGACAACATCGGCATCTTTGGAAATAGGCTGCGACTCCCCAGTGAGGATTGCCTCCTCGGCCTCCAGACTTACTGCTTTAATCAGACGGATATCTGCAGGCACACGGTCTCCTGTCTCTAGTCTTACGAGGTCTCCGGGCACAAGTTCAACAGCAGGGATGCGTTTCTCACAGCCATCTCTGATCACTGTTGCCTCAGGAGAAGTCAGCTTTTTCAGTGCTGCTAAAGCCTTTTCCGCCCGAAATTCCTGGACAAATCCCAAAATCGCGTTGATCAGGATGATTGCTAGGATCGTTGCTCCATCAGCAAATTCTCCGAGAGCAAAAGAAATCCCCATCGCTCCCAAAAGCACGTAAACCATGAAATTCCTGAACTGGCTAACGAAGAGCAGCCAGGGCGAAGGAGACTTTTGTTCTTGAAGCTGATTCTTGCCGAAAACGCTTAACCTGCGTGCAGCTTCACGGAAGCCCAGCCCTTTGCGCAGGTTCGTCATCAAGGTTTCAGCAACTGCCTGCGGATCGAGCGCGTGCCAGGCAGGAGCATTTGCCATAGTTTTCTCCCTCCGGTATCTTTTTCTTTCAAATTCATATTCCACAATCTTCTAGAAAATGCAGAACGATAACTAACAATGAGAATGAGTTGACGCCAGTAATATAAGAACTTATACTTTTCTGAGAAAACTGCAATAACCGGAGAGATCATTATGTCACCAGATGGGATTACTCTCAGTCTAATCGTGAAAGAACTCCAAGAATTGTTGCTTCAGGGGAGAGTAGAGAAGATCCTCCAGCCCGAGCAGTTGGTGGTTATTATCACCATCCGCAGACCTGGTGCCAGCTTTCACTTGCTTCTTTCGGCCCAGGCGGAGAACGCTCGTGTCCACTTGACCAACAGAGAAAAAGGAAAGAAAAATTCCTCACCCCCACTTTTCTGCCTCGTCCTGAGAAAGCACCTAGAAGGAAGCAGGTTGATAAAAATCGAACAGGAAGACCTCGACCGAATTCTCTACTTTACCTTCAGCGGGATCGGGGAAACTGGAGAACTGCAGGAAAAAATCCTTGTTGTCGAAATCATGGGCAAGCACAGCAACATCATCCTCGTAGACCCGAAAACCAGAATGATTATTGATGGGATTAAACGCTATTCCCACGCCCTCAGCCGCCACCGTGAAGTGCTGCCAGGACGCCCTTACATTGCTCCCCCTGCCCAGAACAAAGTAGACCCGCGCCACCTTGACGAAGAGAGCTTCCGAGAAATCCTCCTCAGGAACCCCTTGGAAAAGAGAGTGGAAGAAATCATTTTTCGCAACATCGCCGGAATCGGTCCCACCCTGGCCCGGGAAATCGTCACCAGGGCCGGCCTGGACGGTGACCTCTGTCTGGAATTCTGCGGGGAACATGAACTGAGAGTACTCTGGTCTGGTTTTCAAAAAGTGGTCACACCACTGCTCGACGGGAACTACCAGCCAACCCTGATCTTTGACAACAACCGGCCGGTTTGCTTTGCTCCTCTGCCGCTGGAACAGTATTCCGGCTTTCGGTCTCAGCCACAGGAAACGATCAATCAAGCCATCGACCTGTACTACCAGGAAAAGATTAGAGCCCAGCAGTTCCAGCAACTCCTTAATCACCTGCGAAATACTGTTGAGCGGGAGTGGGCCCGCTGCCTCAAAAAGCTCGACTTGCAGGAGGAAGCGAGGTCAGAAGCTGAACAAGCAGAAAAATACCGGATCCTGGGAGAAACATTACTTGCCCACCTTCATCTGGTCAGCCGCGGCCAGAAAGAGGCAGTGTTTCCTAATATCTACAATCCGGAGGGGCCTCCTGTGAAAATCGAACTTAACCCTGCTTTGACTCCGGCAGAAAACGCCCAGCAGATTTTCCGCAGGTACAACAAAGCACGCAACACCTTGAAGATAATCGAAAAACAGATATCTCAGACACAGGATGAACTGCAGTATCTAGCAAGTGTGAGGACAGCTCTCGAACAGGCAGAAACCCTTGAGGAACTCGAGGAAATCAGGGCGGAATTAGAAGAGGCAGGTTATCTCCAGCCTAAAACGAGGGAAGGAAAGAAAAACCATAAGAGGACAGCAAAACCCCAGATTCTAAGACTCAGATCTAGAGATGGTTTTGAAATCCTCGTAGGCAAAAACAACAAACAGAACGACTACATCACCATGCGTCTGGCCAAAAGCGAAGACCTCTGGCTCCATGTCAAGGACGCGGCTGGCGCCCATGTAGTCATTAAAAGCCAGCCAGGCCGAGAGATTCCCCTATCGACTCTGGAGCAAGCAGCGAAAATTGCTGCTTATTACAGCGAGGCTAGGAACTCATCAAAGGTTCCTGTTGATTACACAAAACGCAAAAATGTCTCCAAGCCTCAAAAGGCCCGGCCTGGCTTCGTGGTCTACGAAAACTACGAAACCATCCTGGTAAACCCAGAACTTCCTGAAAACAAAGATTGACCAGCAGGGCACTGCACCCTGCACGCTGCCTGGGAACCTTACTTCTCAAGTTTCTTTGCCACAAAAGTTACCGCTTCTTCAGCCAGTTTCACCGCCTCCTGGGCCACCTCTTGATTGTAAACCTGAGCCTGATAACCAAAATGATCAGCGAAGACCAGAGGGACTACTCCTGCTTCCCGGTTTTACTAGGGGCTTTCCCTTTTCGCACAAGGGGCAAGATTCCGGGGAATAAGTGGCAATCTCCAGCCTCAATAGGGAGTGGAAAGGAACCCCGAAGTCAAGTGTCCCTGTGTGCCGATCAACAAGGGCCCCAACCCCGATGAGCTGCGCTCCCGCCTTCTGCACCACTTCAATCACCTCGCGGGTGGAACCACCGGTTGTCACCACATCCTCGACAACCAGTACTCTTTCTCCTGGATTCACCGAAAACCCACGACGCAGGGTCATTACCCCGTCCTCTCTCTCTGCAAAAATCGCCCTCACATTCAAGGCCCGCGCCACTTCGTAAGCAACTAGGATCCCGCCTAGGGCAGGACCAATGACAACATCCACAGGAAGATCCTGAAACCACCTGGCAAGCTCTGCACCGAGCTTGGCAGCAAGATCAGGATACTGGAGAACAAGGGCACACTGGATGTAACGGTCACTGTGGAGCCCCGAACTCAGGAGAAAATGGCCTTCGAGAAGCGCCCCACTGTTTCGGAAAATTTCTAACAGTTCCTTTTCAGTAAGCCTCTTTGCAGTCACTTCAATGCCTCCTCTATTTCTTGGATGATTTCCCTTGCAGCCTGGCAGGGATCAGGTGCCCTGAGCACCGGACGACCGACCACAAGGTAATCCGCTCCAGCCTTAAGGGCTGATGCCGGGGTACCGGTGCGCTTCTGGTCATCCCCCCCAGCACCCCGAGGACGGATACCTGGTGTGATGATCAGCAGGTCAGACCCGTAACGGGCCCTAATGGCACTGGCCTCCCGCGGTGAAGCGACTACTCCATTGAGACCACACCTCAAGGCCTGTTCTGCCAGAAAGAGCACCTGCTCAAGCGGAGAGCGCAAGACCCCGACCTCGTTTTTCAGTTGCTCTGCCCCCAAGCTGGTGAGCACAGTGACTCCGATGACCTGCGGGTGAGGAACTCCAGTAGCTTCCTCACGAACAGCATCGACAACTGCCCGCAGCATTTCATTACCCCCGGAAAGGTGGACGGTAAACATGTCTGCCCCCACGCGGACAGCAGCCTTTGCCGCCTGGGCAGCGGTCCTGGGGATGTCGAGGAACTTGAGGTCAAGAAAAACGCGGCCTCCTTTTTCCTTGATCGCGGTCACAATCCCTGGGCCGTGGTTGCAGAAAAGCTCCAGACCCACCTTAAAAAAGCCCACATGATTTTTCAGTTTTTCCACGAGATCTAGTGCCTGCTCAACATCACTGACATCAAGAGCAATGATCAGCTTTTCTCTGGCTTCCATAAAATACCCCTTTCGTTAATTTTTCCAGGCTGCTCCAACCAGTTCGTGTAAACTCTCCACTCCGTGTTCGATACAGTAATTCTCGATCTCCTCCACAACTTTTACCGAACTCAAGGGGTCGTAAAAGTTAGCACTACCGACCGCCACAGCAGTAGCCCCGGCGAGGATGAACTCGAGAGCATCACTGCCAGTGCAGATGCCCCCCATCCCGACAACAGGAACATCTACCGCCTGAGAAACCTGCCAGACCGCCCTGACAGCAACAGGCCGGATCGCAGGACCTGAAAGCCCCCCGGTCACATTAGCAAGGACGGGCTTTTTCCTGTGAATGTCGATAGCCATCCCCAACAAGGTGTTGATCAGGGAGAGGGCGTGGGCACCTGCTTCGACAACTGCCTTCGCCACAGCAACGATGTCAGTAACATTCGGTGTCAACTTGACGATCACCGGAAGAGAGGTAGAGCTGACTACAGCCTCAACGACCTCTGCAGCCAGTTCAGGGACCGTCCCAAAGACCATTCCCCCGGCCTTGACATTGGGACAGGAGATATTCACCTCGAGCCCGGAGACACCGGTTCCCGTGAGCCGGGAAGCGAGTTCTGCGAACTCTTCTTTAGTAAAACCGGCGATGTTGGCGATCACAGGGATGTCAAACTTTTTCAACTCAGGCAAGATCTCATCAGCAAACACTTCCACTCCTGGATTTTGCAAACCGATGGCATTGAGCAGCCCTGCCGGCGTTTCCCAGATCCTGGGCGGAGGGTTCCCCGGCCAGGGTTCGACCGTCAGGGCCTTGGTCACAATGGCACCCAGTCTGCTGAGGTCGAAGAGTTGAGCATACTCCAGGCCGAAGCCGAAGGTGCCAGAGGCAACCATCACCGGGTTCTTCATCCTGATGCCGGCTATCTCTACAGAAAGATCAACCATCAAGAATCACCTCGTCAGCAGCAAATACAGGCCCTTCCCGGCACACCCGGAGGTATGTCCGATCCCTTGCCTGACAGACACAACCCAGACAGGCTCCCACTCCACAGGCCATCCTTTCCTCAAGAGCGATCTGGGCAGGGATTCCGAACCTCCTGCTGAACTCCTGAATTCCTTTTAAGACTGGCAGGGGACCGCAACCGAAAATCACGTCAAAATCGTTCTCCCGGAGCTCCCTTTCCAAAAGCTGGAGAAGAAGTCCTCTTTCCCCGGCGCTACCGTCTTCGGTGATCACCTTGACGGCCCCACAGCGGGAAAAAGCATCTCCCCGCAAAACTTGAGAAGCCGTCCGCGCCCCGATCAAAGTCACCAGTTGCCACTCCAATGAAGCCAGTTCCTCGGCCAGGAAGAGGAGAGGAGCAACACCGATACCCGCCCCGACCAGAAGCCCTTTTTTCTTTTTTTCTGAATAAACAAAACCACGCCCAAGAGGTCCCAGGAGGGAAACCCGTTCTCCTGGCTTGCGTTCGGAAAGCCAGGCTGTACCCTTTCCCTTCACCCTGTAGAGGAACCTGATCTTCCCCTGCTCTCTGAGTACCTGGTGGATGCTCAACGGCCTCCGCAAAAAAGGGTCATAGCCAGTGCTACACCTGAGCATCACGAACTGGCCGGGGTTGGCTGCTGCAGCCACTTGTGGTGCCTTAAGTGTAAGGAGGTAACAATCCGGGGCTACAGAAACCTGTTCAACAATCTGAGATGACACTTCTGAATAAAATCCGGACACCTTCGTTCTTCCTTTCTCATCGAAGTTCTTTTTTAAAGGTAACGCGCAGCAACAGCGTATTCATCGAGAGAAATCAGGGCACTTTCTCCCCCACTCTGGAGGAAAGAAATCACCTCAAGAAGCGCCCGGGCGGTATCAAGTGAGGTAAGGCAAGGGATCCCGTGCTCAACAGCAGCCCTGCGAATCTGGAAACCGTCACGCACCGCTCCCCTCGCACCACTATGAGTGTTGATCACGAAATTAACCTTTCCTGACCTGATCAGGTCAACGACATGAGGTGAACCTTCCTCAATCTTATTAACCTCATCAACAGGGATCCCGCGACTCCTCAAGAAGCGGGCTGTTCCCCGGGTGGCGCAAATCTTCAGCCCTAGCTTGTGGAGACCTTCCACGACAGGAAGGGCTTCCTCTTTATCCCGGTCGGCGATGGTCACCAGCACCATTCCCGACCGCGGGATCGTGCACCCTGCTGAAAGAAGCCCTTTATAGAGGGCACAGGCAACAGAATAATCAACCCCCATCACTTCTCCGGTAGACTTCATCTCCGGTCCCAGGTAGGTATCGACTTCATGGAGCTTCCCGAAGGAGAAAACCGGAACCTTAACCGCCACGAGGTGGTTAGGCTGGACGAGACCACCGCGGTAGCCCAAATCGCGCAGGGTCTTGCCAAGCATGATCTTCGTCCCGATCTTCACCAGCGGAATCCCAGTGATCTTGCTCAGATACGGAACCGTCCGGCTGGCACGGGGGTTCACTTCAAGGACGTAGAGTTCTTCCTGGTAGTAGACGAACTGCACATTGAGGAGCCCCTTGATCTCCAGAGCCTGTGCCAGTTTTTCCACATAGTCAACGATCTTTCTCTCCAAACTCCTGGAAATCCGGGCCGGGTAAACGGCGATACTGTCTCCAGAGTGCACACCTGCCCGCTCAATATGCTCCATGATCCCCGGGATCAGGACTTCCTCTCCATCGCAGACTGCGTCAACCTCCAGTTCCTGTCCCTGGAAGTACTTGTCAACCAGGATCGGGTGGTGGGGAGACACAGCGGCAGCAGATTCCACATAGCTCTTGAGTTCATCCTCGGAGTAAACAATCTCCATCGCCCGCCCCCCCAAAACGTAGGAAGGCCGGACGAGCACTGGGTAGCCGATGGAACGGGCTATCTCCAAAGCTTCTTCCAGAGATGTCGCCCCTTTTCCAGGAGGTTTTGGTATTCCCAGTTCTGTAAGCAACTGTTCAAACTTTTTGCGGTCCTCGGCGACATCAATCCGTTCAACTGTTGTCCCCAGAATGCGGACACCGGCCCGTTCGAGCGGTTCCGCCAGATTGATCGCCGTCTGTCCTCCAAACTGAACGATCACCCCTTCCGGCTGCTCCTGTTCAACCACATGAAGAACGTCTTCCAGAGTCAAAGGTTCGAAGTAAAGCCTGTCGGCAGTATCGCAGTCAGTGCTCACTGTTTCCGGATTATTGTTGATGATCAAGGCCTCCAGACCTTCCTCCTTGAGTGCCCAGACAGAGTGCACTGAACAGTAGTCGAACTCGATGCCCTGGCCGATCCTGATCGGCCCCGCTCCGAGAACAAGGGCCTTGCGCTTCTGCGTCGTGACCGCTTCATTTTCCTGATCATAAGTGGAGTAAAAGTAAGGTGTTTCTGCCTCAAACTCCGCAGCACAGGTGTCGACCATCTTATAAACAGGCCGGATCCCTTTTCGAGCCCTAAAATCCCGGATCTCGTCAGCCGGAATTCCAGTAAGGTGGCTGATCAAATCATCACTAAAGCCTTTTTTCTTGGCAGTAAGCACCAGGTCCGGGTCAAGTTCCTGAATGCTGTGCATCTTCGAAAACTCTCTTTCCAAGTCCACGATTTCCCTGATCTTGTGGAGGAAGAACTTGTCGATCTTCGTGAGTTCAGCGATCTCCTCGAGGTCCACTTTCCGCCGCAAGGCCTCGGCGATCAGGAACAACCTCTCATCAGAGGGAACCTCAAGCTTTTTCAGGAGTTCCCTGGTCTCCAGTTCCTGAATCCCAGGAACGAAGAGGCCCACTGCCGAGATCTCGAGGGAGCGCACCGCCTTCAGGAGCGCTCCTTCGAAGGTGCGGTCAATGGCCATGACCTCACCCGTCGCTTTCATCTGCGTTCCGAGGGTGCGGTCTGCCCCCCGGAACTTGTCAAAAGGCCAGCGGGGGATCTTCAGGACGCAGTAATCGAGGGTGGGTTCGAAGCAGGCACTGGTCTTCCTGGTGACGAAGTTCTCAATCTCGTCGAGGCGCAGACCAAGAGCGATCTTGGTGGCCACTCTGGCGATCGGGTAACCAGTAGCCTTTGAGGCGAGGGCACTGGAACGGCTCACCCGCGGGTTGACCTCGATCACGTAGTAGCGGAAGCTTTCCGGGTCGAGGGCGAATTGAATGTTGCAGCCACCTTCTACACCAAGCGCCCTGATAATCTTGATCGAAGCAGTACGCAGCATCTGGTATTCATAGTCACTTAGGGTCTGGGTAGGGGCAACAACAATGCTGTCTCCAGTATGGATGCCCATCGGGTCGATGTTTTCCATATTACAGACCGTGATACAGTTATCAGCACTGTCCCTCATGACCTCATACTCGATTTCCTTCCAACCGGTAACACTGCGCTCAATAAGCACCTGTCTAATCATGCTCAAGGCGAGGCCCCGGGTGACGACTTTTCGCAGTTCAGCCTCATCATGAGCAATTCCTCCTCCAGTTCCTCCAAGTGTATAGGCAGGGCGCACCACAACCGGATAACCGATCTCTTTAGCGAAAGCAACAGCATCTTCAACATTCTCCACGATCCTGCTCTCAGGTACAGGCTCCCCGATCTCCTGGAGCATTCTCTTGAAGAGTTCGCGGTCTTCGGCTTTCTTGATCGCTTCTAATGGAGTACCCAGGAGCCTGACTCCAAACCGGTCAAGGACACCGGCCTCGGCCAGTTGCACTGCCAGATTGAGTCCCACTTGACCACCGAGAGTCGGGATCAGTCCCTGAGGGCGCTCCTTTTCAATGACCCTTGCCAGGAACTCTAGAGTCAGTGGTTCCAGATAAACCTTATCTGCCATCTCCTGGTCGGTCATGATCGTTGCCGGGTTACTGTTAACTAGGACAACCTCAACACCTTCTTCTTTCAAAGCACGGCAGGCCTGGGTCCCGGCATAGTCAAATTCTGCAGCCTGCCCGATAACAATCGGTCCTGAACCGATCACCATTACTTTTTTCAGTTCCGGATTGCGTGGCATGAAAGTTTCACCTCTTTGAAAAACCTAATTTGATCGCCAAAGCGCAGATATAAACTGGTCGAACAAATGGGAGGAATCGAGTGGCCCTGGTGCTCCCTCGGGATGGAACTGGTAAGAGAACACAGGAAGCCTCAGGTGCTTGAGCCCTTCGACGGTTCCGTCATTCAAATTGATGTGGGTAACCATAACCTCATCAGGAAGGCTTTTGGCATCAACAGCAAAGCCGTGATTCTGCGAAGTAATGTAAACTTTCCCTCTCTCCAGATCCTTGACCGGATGGTTGGCACCCCGGTGGCCGAACTTGAGCTTGTAGGTGTCTCCACCAAAGGCCAGGGCAAGGACCTGGTGGCCGAGGCAGATGCCCATCAAAGGAACTTTTCCGATCAGTCCTCTCGCTGTTTCCACACTATACCAGGCTGCTTTGGGGTCACCTGGTCCGTTAGAAAAGACGACTCCGTGGGGCCGGTAGCTCAGAATGTCTTCTGCAGGTGTCCAGCCCGGAACCAGGTAGACGGTACAGTTCCTCTTCAACAGGGAACGCAAGATGGAAAATTTCACCCCCAAATCGACGACAACAATCCTGCACTCACCTTCCCCAAAAACGCGGACCTTTTTCGTTGACACAGTTCGCACAAGGTCCTGCTCGGAAAGAGAAGGGACGTTCCGGGCTTCTTCCACCAAGATCTGGGGATCGTGGTCACCGGTGGCGATGACTCCGCGCATCGTCCCGTAATTACGCAGGCGCCTGGTAAGGGCCCTTGTATCGATTCCCGAAATCCCGATGATCCCGTGCTCGCGGCAGAAATCTTCCAGCTTCATCAGGGAGCGCCAGTTGCTTGGGGAACTACACAGTTCTTTGAGAACGACCCCCTCGGCCCAAGGCCTTTCAGATTCATTATCATCATTATTGACCCCGTAGTTTCCGATTAAAGGGTAGGTAAAGGTCACGATCTGGCCACAGTACGAAGGGTCTGTGAGAACCTGCTGGTACCCAGCCATTCCTGTGGTGAAAACGACTTCACCAGAGTTTTTACCCCTACTTCCGAAAGCAACCCCCTGAAAGACAGTTCCATCTTCGAGAACCAGGTAGGCTTTCTCTTCCATAGATTTATCTCCTTTCTTGGCCTGCAAAATAATCACTGTCAACCATTACCGGCTTCCCAGCCACAACTGTAAGCACTGGCCAGCCGCGGAGCGTCCAGCCATCAAGTGGTGAGTTCTTACCGAGGGAAACAAAACTGCTCACATCAACGGTTTTCTGGAGATCTGGAGCGATCACCGTAATCGCCGCCTCTTTACCCACTGCAAGCACACGTTCGGGTAAACCCAGGATGCGGGCAGGGTTGAGGGCGAGCTTCTGCACCAGCTCGACGGGTGTAAGAACACCAGGATGCACCAGCTTATCCCAGAGCAGAGGCACTGCTGTCTCCAAACCAGAAATCCCGAAAGGGGCGTAATCAAACTCCACCTCTTTTTCTTCCCGTGAATGGGGAGCATGATCCGTGGCGATGACATCGATGACTCCCTCTTTAAGCGCTTGGCGGAGGGCCTCCACATCCTCGCGGGTGCGCAGAGGAGGGTTGACCTTGGCGTTGGTGTCGAAGTCCTTAACCAATTCCTCAGTAAGGCAGAGGTGGTGAGGTGTAACTTCTGCAGTGACTCGGAGCCCGCGTTCTTTTGCTTCCTTGATGTACCTTATCGAACCCCCACTGCTGACGTGAGCGATGTGCAGGCGGGCTCCAGTCAGTTCCACCAGGATAATGTCTCTGGCGACGTGCACCTCCTCGGCAGCACAAGGAATCCCTTTCAAGCCAAGTATCGTGGAAACTAAACCCTCGTTGATGACACCATCTGCACTTAAGTTGCTGTCCTCACAGTGGCTGATGACGAAGAGGTCGAACATTTTGCTGTATTCCAGAACCCTTCTGTAAACCTCACTGTTCATCACAGAACTGCCGTCATCAGAAAGAGCGACAGCACCAGCCTCGGCAAGGTCGCCAATCTCGGAAATCTCTTCACCTTTCCTCCCTTTTGTCGCACACCCCACAGGATAGACAGGAACAACACCAGTCTCAGCAGCCCTCTTTTTGATGAACTCGATCACCGCCCTGTTGTCCGCAGGTGGGTTGGTGTTACCCATGCAGACGACAGCAGTAAAGCCACCTTTGGCCGCGGCCCGCGTGCCCGTGGCAATCGTCTCTTTATGCTCTTCACCCGGTTCCCGGAGGTGACAGTGAAGGTCTATGAACCCGGGGCAGACGTAGCAACCGGTGACATTGAAAACTTCAGCATCCTCGATACTGATCTTCGGGGCGAGACCAGTGATCTTTCCTCCTTCAACGAGGAGGTCCTGCTTCTCGATACTCTCCCTAACCGGGTCGACGACAAACCCGCCCTTAAGAAGTAATTTCACCTGATTCACCCCCACTCAAGAGAAGATAGAGAAGAGCCATTCTGACAGCCACTCCATTGGTCACCTGCTCATTGATCGCCGAGTGGGGTCCATCCTGGACCTGGGGGCTGATCTCCACCCCGCGGTTGACTGGACCCGGGTGGAGGACAAGGACATCTGGTTTGGCATATCGGAGCCTAGCCTCATTTAAACCGAAGAGGCGGGAATACTCGCGGATACTGGGAAACAGCCCTTTTCTCTGCCGCTCCCTCTGAATCCTCAAGACATTGATCACATCGACACCTTCGAGAGCTTCCTCGCACCTGTAGAACACTTTCACTCCCAATTCGCTGATATAGGGAGGCATCAAAGTCGCCGGACCGACAACCCTAACCTCGGCACCCATCTTCGTCAAACCCCAGATGTTCGAGCGGGCCACCCGGCTGTGGGTGATATCACCCAGAATGGCCACTTGAAGCCCTTTAAAATCCCCCTTTTTCTCCCTGATCGTGAACATGTCCAGAAGCGCCTGGGTGGGGTGCTCGTGAGCTCCATCCCCGGCATTGATCACCCTCGCTTCGACCATCCGCGCCAGCATATGAGGAGCACCTGCAGCCGAGTGCCTGATAACGATCACATCGATCCCCATCATCTGGATCGTCTTTGCCGTATCCTTCAGGTTCTCCCCTTTCTGGACACTACTGGTAGCTACGGTGACATTGACGGTATCTGCTCCCATGTACTTGGCAGCAAGTTCAAAAGAATTCCTCGTCCTCGTGCTCGGCTCGTAGAAAAGGGTTACCACTGAGCGCCCCCGGAGGGTGGGCAGTTTCTTGATTTCCCGCTTCAGGATTTCCTTCATCGGTGCCGCAGTATCCAGAATTAACTTGATCTCCTCGGCACTCAATTCCTGAAGCCCAAGGATATCTTTCCTCTTAAACCTCATACCATTCTCCCCTTTCAGGATTCCACAAAAAAACCTCTTTGCCCAGCCCCGGAGGCTAGACAAAGAGGTTTCGCTCCTCCAGTCAACCCTTTTCTAGCCTCACGGGACTAGTCTTAAAAGGGCCCTTCTTATTCCCCAGGTTCTTCAATAACCACCTTATCTATTCCGTCCACCTCCCGAAGGTTTACGGAAATCACCTCCCTCCGTGAGGTGGGAACATTCTTCCCTACGTAATCGGCTCTGATCGGCAGCTCCCGGTGCCCCCGGTCAACAAGAACCGCCAACTGCACTACTCGGGGACGCCCCAAATCCATCAAAGCATCTAGTGCTGCTCGCACCGTCCTTCCGGTATAGAGGACATCGTCAACTAGAACCACTTTTTTGTCTGTGATATCGAAAGGAACTTCAGTCTTGTGGAGAACCGGGTGGTAATCAAGCCTGCTCAGGTCATCCCTGTAGAGAGTTATGTCGAGGATCCCTAGTGGGACAGGAACTCCTTCGATTTCTTCAATCTTGGCGGCGATGCGCTGAGCAAGAGGAACACCGCGTGTTCTGATTCCGATTAAAGCGAGGTCCTTGACCCCTTTGTTTCTTTCCAAGATTTCGTGGGCAATTCGCGTCAAGGCTCGCCTGATCCCGTCTGCATCCATGATCTGGGCTTTTTCCCTCAGGGGCACCTTCTCCCTCCTCGCAAACCTCACAAAAAAACCTGCTCACAAGGTTCCTTGCAAGCAGGCAGCCGCTCTCTCCAACACCTAAAGATTTGGTTCACATCAGGATTTCCCGAAACTTTCTGCTTCCTTGTCAGCCTCACGGGACTGACCTTAAAGGAACCTCTCTAATAGTATACCACCTTTTGGCTCCGTGTCAACCTTTTTCCCCTGAAAATGCAGCACGCTGTACCAGATAAACACCTAAAAGCACCAGAAAAATCCCCACAAGGAGTTTAACAGTAATCTCTTCGTGAAGCACAACTGCAGCCAGCACACTGGCTAGAATCGGCTTAACAAAAAAGATCATCGACCCGAGACTCGTGTCCACCTGGGAAAGTCCCACAAAATACGCATAATACCCAACACCAGTAACGAAAAACCCAAGATACACAATGTGCAGCCAGAATCGAAAATCGAAGCTGAACACGGGGATGTGGAGCACCAGCAAAAAAGGAAGAAGAGCGAGGCTTCCCAAGATGAAGGAAAAGAAGTTCATCACCAGACTTCCAACTCTTAAGGTGATCCTCTTTGCAAGCACAGTGTAGATCCCAAAAGTCATAGCCGACAGCACCAGGAAGAAAATTCCCTGATAAAAACTGCCATCACCGAACCGGTCGCCAACAAAGGTAAGAACAACGCCTCCAAACCCCAACAACAACCCGATGATCTTAGAAGCAGAGAGGGTTTCCCGCAAGATGAGAACTGCAGCTATTGCGACAAATAAAGGGTTGGAACTAAAAACGACAGCAGCAATGCTCGCCCTCGTGTAGTTGATTCCCAACTGAAGCAAGTTCATGCTGACTCCGATGTTCAGGATCCCTAAGAAAAGCATGGATAACAGGTCCTTAAGTTCAAGGATTCCGGATGACTGCTTGTTAGCCTCATTTCCACCATTGAGCTCGAGGTTGCCATTTTTGCGCAGTTCACGGAGAGCAGGAACCAGGAGAAACAGACCCCCGAAAAAGAAGCGCAAAAAATTAATCTGGAAAGGGTTAACTCCATCAGCGATGATCTTACTGACAACCTCGTAAGTGCTGAACAAGAGCCCGGTCACTGCCAGGTAAAATACTCCTTTTCGCGCCAATTCAGTTGCCTCCAGTCTGCAGCCTACTTAAGTTTAAATAAACGCAAAATCCTTGCCAAACTTTCAGGCATTGTTTTACGTAAGCACTAGAACACCAGGGACAATTAATTCTTTTTTCGACAAAAAACTGCTCGATTCCTTTTATCTTTATCTTGTTATCTCACATTACGGAGAGCCTTACCTAATTTTTCCCCATCCTGGTTGTTGAACCCTTTTATCCTTCCCAAGAAGGAGTGTCTACGGTCACTGTGGAATAACTGTTCAAACCGGTTGCAAAGCAGGTGAATTCCTTGAACTTGGTCCTCATTTTCACGACAGCTTTCATTGTCTGCTTTTCCGGTGCCCTCATCCCGGGACCAATGCTCTCGATAACGATCAAAGAAAGTCTGGAGCAAGGATGGCCTGCTGGCTTTCTCATTGTCGGCGGCCATGCCATTGCCGAAGTCACCCTCATCGGACTGTTTTTCCTAGGGCTGAACACACCTTCGGTTTCACAGTGGGTTTCGGCAATAGTAGGTATTGCCGGAGGCACCGTTCTTCTGTTGATGGGATTCCAGACTGCGCGGGATGGCTTGTATGGAAGGGTATCCCTTGACTTGCAGGAAAGCATCACCAGGAAAAAAGAAGAGTCCTCGACCTGCTATCTGAGGCCATTGAGGGAAGGACTCATCGTCAGTGTCGCCAATCCCACTTGGATTTTGTGGTGGCTTTCCGTAGGAGCTTTCTACGTTACCGAAGCGTCACACTATGGCTGGCTTGGACTAAGTTCATTCTACAGCGGCCACATCCTCGCTGATTTAAGCTGGTTCGGCTTCGTCTCTTTTGCTGTAGCCACAGGAAAGAAATTTTTCAACCCCAAAATCTACCGGGCGGTTCTAGTAGGCTGTGGCATCTTTCTTCTGGGAATCGCCTTCTTCTTCATGGGGTCAGGACTTCGCCATTTCTTCCACCTCTTTACATAACCCTTTGAACTATTCCTCAAGCACTTCGGGAAGGGAAACGGTCATCCCGTCTCTCGCCGCAATCACCTTTACTCCGGTGCGATCACTGAGTTGCGCCGCCAGTTCCCAGGGGCGGGCGCGAAGCATCGTCATTCCGAAATGAGTGAGAATAGCAGCCCTGGGCTTGATCTCCCGGATCAAGAGTTCAGCATCTGCCAGGCACAGATGCTGAATATGGGGAGGACCTCCCCCCTCCAGCCGGGGAACATTGAGAATGAGCAAGTCACCCTGGTAATAATCGATAAGCTCAGGGAAAAACAAAGTGTCCGTAATCCAGGCAATTTTTCCCCAGGGAAGATGGAAGACAAATCCGTATGTTTCCACGGGATGCAGGTGACCCACTGGGGTAGTAAAAACCAGATCACCGATTTTATAAGATTTCCCTGGTTCGAGCAGTTCAACCCCTTCCACAACATTCCGGAGATACCCGAAGAGAACGGGTTCCTTGTTCAAGGCATCGAGAGGGAGAAAAACGAGACCCCGCTTCTTGAAGCCAGCCTCAGTCATTGCCTCGGTAAGGGCGTTCATGTCCCCAGAGTGGTCGAGGTGACGGTGACTCAAAACAATTGCCTCAAGTGTTGCCGGATCCAAAGCCGGCCTACTTGACCAGCACTTTACGAGAGCCCCGGGCCCTGGATCGAGAAACAAGTTGACTCCACTCAAGTAAAGCCAGTTTCCAGCAGATGACCTAATCTGTTTGGACACAACTACCCGTGCCCCACCCGTCCCTAAGAATTTGATAAAATCTCCCTTTACATCTCCCTTGTTTTGCTGCTTTCTCACTTTTCCAGTCGCTCCTCTTCCATTTTCCCCCAAACTTCTTAAAAAGCTCTACCACTGCTTTACACGCTTGGCTAGTCGACTTCCTTGCACCCCACTGCCAGAGCCAAAAACCCGCAATTCAGCATTGTCTTGCCAAAACCCCAAAACAGACCTGAGAAAAATTTATTGTTACTCAAATATTCTGGGTTGATACATAGCTACCTCACGACTTTTTATCCGTCGCTCAGCTAGGTCTACATACTTTCTATCAATCTCATACCCAACATACCGCCTTTTCGACTCCAATGCAGCGATAGCCGTCTGTCCGCTCCCCATAAAAGGATCGAGAACTACTTCACCCTCAAAAGTATACAACTGAATCAACCTGTAAGGAAGCTCTATAGGAAAGGGTGCAGGATGCCCAATCTGTTTAGCAGACTGTGCTGAAAACGTCCACACACTCTTCGTATACTCCAAAAATTGTTCTTTGGTAACCGTACTTTTTCTTTTGAAAGGATTTTCTCTTTTAAAAGTATCTTTAGAGAAAACTAGAATGTACTCATGAACATCTCGTAAGGTGGGATTTGCCGCAGAAAGCCAGCTTCCCCACGCCGTGGAAGGACTGGCACTTGATGCTTTGTTCCAGATTATCTCACCCCTCATGAGAAAGCCAATGCTTAACATATCTTCGATGATAAAGGCGTGAACCGGAATATAGGGTTTCCTGCCTAAATTTGCTACATTGATGCACGCCCTACCACCAGGGACCAACACCCTGTAGACTTCTTTCCATACGGCCTTCAGAAACTCCCTGTATTGTTCGATCGGCAAATCTTGATCATACTCCTTGCCAACATTGTACGGAGGAGAAGTGACCATCAAGTGAACGCTATTATCCGGTAGTTCTTCCATGTTTTCACTCGTTTTACAAAATATCTTGTTAATGTGCTCCTCGGGAATAGGATTCTCGATGTAGGAAGTTTTCTTTTCCCGAGGCAGTCCCTCGTAAAGGCGGCTATTATAAAAAGGCGAAGAGTCGTGATTTTCCCTCCTGACGATCCCAAATGAGCTTGTCTTGGTTCCGTTCGACCTCAAGCCTGACTCCCCTCCCATCCGCACAACAGAAGGCGCGAGCCAAAGCCCTGCTCGCGCCCTTTTTCTTTAAGCTCTCATTTACCAGAGTTCCTTGAGCATCCGGACCCACTTCCCCCACTTCCCGGCATCGACAAAACCTTCGCTCCTGTAAAACTTATGAGCCTTGTCGTTTCTTTCACCAACCCACAATTCGATCCTGCGGACACCTCGATCCTGGAGGAACTGAATCCCCTTCCGGAGGAGCTGCCTCCCAATGCCTCTACCCTGATATCGGGGATCAACTACAAGTTCGTGGACCGCACCAACATTCTCCCCATACCAGGTCTTCCAGTGGTCGTCAACAGCAATAAAGCCTACGGCTTGAGACTCAACCCTGGCGAGCAAAAACCCCTCTCCAGCCCTTCTCCGCAACCACTTGAGGTAGTGCTCGATCTCCGACCTTTCTGTGTAGGCGTAAGCCGGCATTGAAACGTACGCACGCTGATAAATTTCTATTAGCTCTTTTTCAAGAGAAACAGGGTCCGCGCTGATGACCGTATTGGTAACTAACACCATTTCCTTTTCCTGCCCAGACTTTTTGTTTACTTCCTCATCTTTTAAATTTCTAAAAATCCAAGGTTTTTATACACCTGCCTCCGCAAAATTTTCTTTTATTCTACCACAAAATTCCTAACAGAGTCACCAGGCAAAACGCGTAGCTGCCACCGGAATGCAAGTGGCGAAGGAGAGCAGGGCAAAATAAAAATAGAACAGAAAACGAATAGGGGGAATGGGGAGTGGAACGCCAACAAATGATCGATGAGATTCTTTCTTTCATCGAGAGACACCAGGAATCGTACGCAACCAGAAGCATCTGCAGGCAACTCATCGGCGATTATCCCGAAAAAATGACCAGCGAAACCCTTTACTGGCTGAAGAAAAGCCTGGAAAAGGCAGATCACCAGGAAATAGAAGGCTACTACTATCTTGTCATGTAACCTGGCACTTTTGCTAAAATATGAAAAGGAAAAACTGTGCTACCTGTCGTAAATATTACATAACAAATAAAAGTAGTATAACACATTTTAAGGGGGAGGAATTTATGGGGAAGAGAATCACTCTATCCGTGATCAAGGCAGATGTCGGCGGGCTCGTCGGCCACACCAATGTGCACCCTGAGCTTCTAGAAAAAGCGCGCGGGCTTCTTTCTGGAAACCCTTTAGTGATCGATTCTTACGTTACCCACGTTGGCGATGACATCAACCTGATCATTACCCATGAAGCGGGGCGGAATAACGGAGAAATCCACGAACTTGCCTGGAATGTCTTTGTTGCTTGTACCGAAGTGGCAAAGAAGTTGAAGCTTTACGGGGCAGGGCAAGACCTTTTGGCAGATGCTTTTACCGGAAACATCAAAGGCCTTGGCCCTGGAATTGCGGAAATGGAATTCGAAGAAAGGACAAGCGAACCTGTAGTCATTTTAATGGCAGACAAAACCGAACCAGGCGCCTGGAACCTGCCGCTTTACAAGATTTTTGCCGATCCTTTCAATACTCCGGGCCTGGTGATCGACCCGAAAATGCACTGTGGGTTCAACTTCGAAGTGCGTGACTTGATCGAAGACAAAAAGATCATTTTCTCCGCTCCAGAAGAAATCTACGACATGCTGGTTTTCATCGGGGCACCAGGCAGATACTGCATCAAACGGGTCTTCCACAAAGACACCGGAGATATCGCCGCCGTCTCCAGCACCCAGAGGCTCAACTTGATGGCAGGCCGCTACATCGGAAAAGATGATCCCGTCTGCATCATTCGTTGCCAGAGCGGTTTCCCTGCAGTGGGCGAAGTATTAGAGCCTTTTGCCCATCCACACTTGGTATCAGGGTGGATGCGGGGATCTCACTGCGGTCCACTGATGCCTGTCAGTGTAAATGATGCCCACCCAACAAGGTTCGATGGTCCACCACGGGTGATTGCCCTCGGCTTCCAGTTGAGTGAAGGAAAACTGGTCGGACCACAGGACCTCTTTGCAGATCCTGCTTTCGACCGCGCCCGCGAGCAAGCCAACTATATCGCCGACTACCTGCGCCGCCACGGCCCATTCGAACCACACCGGCTCCACCTGGAGGAAATGGAATACACCACAATGCCTCTAGTCATGGAGAAGCTGAAGGAGCGGTTCATCAGTATGCGGCAACTGAGGGAATCAAAAAGCGCAGCAGGAACGACCTAACAAGACCGAAAACAGTAAGTGGAAACCACCAGAATACTCCTCTAGAGACTTGGAGCCGAACCGGGAGTCAACTACAAATGCCCCTGACACCAGGGGCGCTTTATTTTTTGCCACTCTAAAACCTTGCTAAATGCAGGGGGACACCGTAAACTGTCCCCAAATCTGTCTCCAAATTGTCCCCAAGCGAAAGTTTATCCAGACTCGGCATAAAAATAAGTCCCGCAAATCCTTGCGGGACTTGGGTTCAGATGGAGCCCACAACCGGGATCGAACCGGTGACCTCCGCCTTACCAAGGCGACGCTCTGCCTACTGAGCTATGTGGGCATCTGGTTGCGGGGACCGGATTTGAACCGGCAACCTTCGGGTTATGAGCCCGACGAGCTACCACTGCTCCACCCCGCGCCATGGTGGAGAGGGCAGGATTCGAACCTGCGAAGGCTGCGCCAGCAGATTTACAGTCTGCCCCCTTTGACCACTCGGGAACCTCTCCACAAATCTTATATTTCTGGAGCCGACGAGGGGACTCGAACCCCTAGACCTGCTGATTACAAGTCAGCCGCTCTACCAGTTGAGCTACGTCGGCTCTTCCTGTTTCCGCAGTCTATTATATAACGGAAATCATTTTGAATCAACAGCGATTAACCTTTTTTCTCTCTTCAGTGTTCCCTTTTCTCCAGATAGCGCTCCAGCTTCCTCTTCACTCGCTGGAGAGCATTGTCGATCGACTTCACGTGCCTGTTCAAATCATTAGCCATTTCTTGGTACGACTTGCCCTCAAGGTACGACATCAAAACTTCCCATTCAAGAGAACTCAAGATCTCTCCCATTTTCTCTTCGATATGATCGAACTCTTCCCTGCTGATGATCAATTCTTCAGGGTCACTAATCCGAGAACTGGAAATCACATCGAGAAGAGTCCTGTCCGAATCCTCGTCATAAATGGGTTTATTTAGAGAAACATAAGAATTCAACGGGATATGCTTCTGACGTGTTGCTGTCTTGATCGCAGTGATAATCTGCCTGGTAATACACAGTTCCGCAAAAGCCCTAAAAGAAGAAAGCTTGTCACACTTGAAATCCCGAATCGCCTTATAGAGCCCAATCATCCCCTCCTGGATGATGTCTTCACGTTCAGCACCTACAAGGAAGTAAGATTTAGCTTTTGCCCTGACGAAGTTCTTGTATTTATTGATGAGATGTTCTAGGGCAACATCATCTCCTTCTCTAGCCAGCTCTACAACATCCTCGTCTGCCATATATTGATACGATGTACAGGCCTCGCGCCGCGCGAGATTAGCCATTATCGACATCGCCTCCACAAAGAAATTTAAGGTGATCACATCAAAACAATTTTCTCAAAAAGGCACAAAAGCAAAAAACTAACGAACTTTTTCTCAGCTTTCATGCTCACAAATCCTCAAAATATACACTGCTAATTTGGAGGCGTTCTCTACGGCAGACTTTTTGGCTTGTCCGCACACACCACGAAAAATTATAAGAAAACCACCACAAAAAGTCAAGAAAACAAATGTTCAAAACTTCTGGCGGCGCCACTTCTCCAGAATCTCCCTAATCTTTTCGGG
>LGFL01000021.1 GCA_001508855.1 Thermoanaerobacterales bacterium 50_218 | reverse complement strand
ATCGAAAAAGACTTCGTACCACCAACAGTTTAGAACGGCTAAATGAAGAAATTCGCCGGCGTGAAAGAGTAATCAGGATATTTCCCAACCGGGAATCAGCTATCCGCCTAATCGGTGCCTTACTAATGGAACAAGATGAAAAATGAGCTTCTGGCAAAAAGTACTTTGATATGGCTGAGTACTTTGAATGGCAAAAAGAAGACTCAAAAAAATCAGGAGAAAAGGTCATTCCAATAAGATAAACCCTTATATCATCATCACCAGCAACTATTCGTAACCGCCGGAAGCCCCTGGTGTCAAGGAAGAGCAAAGCCCGGTGATAGCGTATCCTTGAACACCAAAAGGTCTAAAGGCAGTATAATGGGCCAAACGGTGGTGATAGAAACACCTGGTCCTAGCCAGAGGGATTTTTACACAAAAATTTGGACTTGATCTAAGGCCCTGGCGAAAAACCTTTCGCTTAGGGCCTAGACAGCAATAAAAACTTGCCCACTTGGAGTTGACAGCTACGACCCTATCTGCCTGATTGCTGTGAAGGCCTCGAAAAAACAGGTATCCTGGATTATTGCCATATTAACATATTAATATTTCAACAAAAACAAACAAAAACAGGAGGTGGTTAGATGACAGAACAAGTGGTATTGAAGGTTGAGGGAATGAGTTGCAGGCATTGTAAGGTAGCGGTGGAGAACTCGTTAAAAAACATTCCCGGTGTCAAAGACGCAGTTGTAGACCTGAAAGATAATACAGTAAAGGTTTCTTATGAAAAGGGAAAAGTAGCTCTTGATGATCTAGAGAAAGCTATAGCCGATGCAGGGTACAAAGTGGTCAAATAAAGCCACCTCGGTTGCCGAGGTGGCTTTCTGTATCAACCAATTCACACAACTTATCAGTTTCTAAGAGGTTTCTGCTTTAATTCGGTTTTTCAACCGGCAGAAGGCACAGGGCGGGTGGGTAGTGGGAAGACCACATTCAGGGCAATCAACTAAGGTTTCTTCTTGATGTTTCTCCTCGAAAAGGTGCTTTCCTTTAGTGACAAACTCACGGTAAAAGCGGATCTTTGATCCTGGAGATCTCCATTCAATCTGGTTAATTATATCTTTGTAGAAGAGAGATGTTGCCCTTCGGGAGTAGGGACATTCTTCATGGATATAGTCAATACGGTTGAGAAGGGCATAGGCAGCACTTTCCTTTTCAGTGACCTCACACAAGGGTTTTACTTTTTTCGCCAATCTAGGATGCCAAGAGGGTAAAAGAGGAGATTGTCTAGTAAGATAGCCTATATTCCAGTTAAGGAGATTAGAGAGAAGAACCGCTGCTTCGTCATCCAGGTTATGTCCTGTGGCTACGGCTGAGTAGCCTCCTTTTAATGCCTCCCTGTTCATCAAATACCTTTTGATCAGACCACAGAGAGCGCAGGCAGTTCTTCTTTCCCTCTTAATCAGAGAGGGAAGAGGATAGCCAACCTCATCCTTTAATTCCACTATCACTAAATTACCCTTAATTTCATGAGCAAATTTTTCTGCTTTCTCACGCGATTTCCGGGAGTAGTCTCCGATCCCTAAATCGATGTGAAATCCATCTGCATTAAACCCTAGTTTTTTGAGAGCAAACCAGGTATTTAGGCTGTCTTTTCCTCCTGAAACAGCCACCAAAATCCTTTCCTTTGGAGAAAGTAATTTGTACCTTTTTATTGCTCCTAAAACTCTTCTTTCAAAAAATTCGATGAAATGAGGAGCACAAAGAGAGATATTATACGAACGCAATTTGATAACCGCTGTTTCTCCACATTTTTTGCACTTCATAAGGATCGAACCTTTTCTATCCTCCTGAGATTACACTGATAATTTCAATTTGATCATCCTCTGAGAGCATGGTATCTTCTGTAACAAGTTCACCTTCTCTAATAACAAGAACTGTTTCAGGATTAATTCCTAACTCCCTAAGAACTTCCTTCCCTCTGCGGTTTCCTTTTACTTCAATAACTTTTCCTTGATACTTTACTTTCATCGGCACACCTCGCATGAAGAATTTTTTCTGACTTTAATCAGGTTAAAGGAAAAGGATTCTAAGTTAAAGAAAAGAATTTGTCCTGCACTCGAGACTTCCATGCTGAGCAAGTACTTGATAGCCTCAGCAGCCTCAAGCATACCTAGTATTCCCGGTGTTACCCCAATGACCGGAAATATACCTTCCTTGTTCGTTTTTTCACCAAAAATGCAGTTGAGACAAGAAGTTTTTTGAGGAAGGTAGGTATAAAGATAACCATTCCAACCTTCCACACCGGCTGAGATAAGAGGTTTTCTTTGCTTCACCGCAAACTTGTTTAGAAAAAGTCTTCCCTCTAAGTTATCCAAGCAATCTATGAGGAGGTCCGCTTCTTTCCATATTTCTACTGCTTCTTCTAATCTTTGAGAATAGGATTCCACTTCGATCTCGGGATTTAGAGCCAAAAGTGCCTTTTTTGCGACTTCACTTTTTTCTTCTCCGACATCTTTAGTTTGGTAGAGGATCTGGCGGTTTAAATTGGATAGCTCCACTCTCTGGTAGTCGAAAAGATAAAGGTGTCCGACTCCGCTTGCAGCTAGGTACAAGGAAACAGGGCTACCCAAACCACCTAAACCGAAGATGGCCACTCTGGACTTTTTAAGTACTTCCTGGGCTTTTTCTCCAAAACCTTTCAGGATAAGCTGCCTTTGGTATCTTTCCTTTTCTTTTAAACTAAGCATAAGCGAATCGCGGTCCCCCTACTTTTTCTCTACTACATCAGGCGGCATTCAGGATGAACAACTATGAGGGCCTCAGGGTAGGAGGCCTTTGCTGCCTTAATCTCTGAAGGCGTAAGTCGCTCGTGAATAGAGCAGAAGCTCTCCCAGCGTTATAAGGAATTCAATTTCTTATGAAACTTATTGGATTAATAGGAGAGTTCTTTCAAGAATTTACTAGAATCTTCAGCCTTTTGTCAAGGCAAAGGGCAGAAACAGGTGTTGGCGAAGTCTTGACATCCACGGAATTAGGTTGTAATATCCTAGTTAAGCAGTAGGAAAACTTGGATATCGACTAAGGAGGTGCAAAAATGCCTAATGGCGGTCCAGAAAACCTTTGAGGAAATAAACGAAAAGATTAAGAAAGGAACTGCTGTTGTTGTCACTGCTGAGGGAATCATTGACTTGGTAAGGGAGAAGGGAGCCAGCGAGGCTGCTCGCCAAGTCGATGTCGTTACAACGGCGACATTCGGGACAATGTGTTCAAGCGGAGTCTTCTTGAACTTTGGTCATTCCCGTCCCCGGATCAAGATGAAGAGAGTCTACTTGAATGGTGTTCCAGCTTATACTGGGATAGCAGCAGTCGATGCTTACCTGGGAGCTACCGAGCTTCCTGAAAGTGATCCCGAGAACCGGCTCCACCCGGGTCGCTTCCTCTACGGCGGGGGCCATGTGATCGAGGACCTTGTAGCAAGGAGGCCGGTGAAGCTCGAGGCCTCCGCTTACGGGACGGACTGTTACCCGCGGCGTCACATCGAAACATGGATTACTCTTGACGACATCAACGAGGCTATTCTCTTTAACCCGCGGAACGCCTACCAGAACTACAATGTAGCCGTCAATTTATCATCCCGAACCATCTACACCTATATGGGGGTACTCAAGCCGAACCTGGGCAACGCGGGTTACGCGACCTGCGGCCAGCTCAGCCCTCTTCTCAACGATCCTTACTATCGCACCATTGGCATCGGAACGAGAATCTTCTTGGGTGGGGGCATCGGGTATGTCGCCTGGCACGGCACCCAGCACAACCCCGGAGTTCCGAGAAGCGCCAACGGTTTACCCCTCACTGGAGCCGGTACTCTAGCAGTAATAGGAGACTTGAAGCAGATGAAGCCGGAGTGGCTCAGAGGGACGAGCTTCGCCGGATACGGGGCAAGTCTTGCTGTGGGAATCGGTATCCCTATCCCAATTTTGGACGAGGAGATCTTGCTCTACACCACGGTGCGTGATGAAGACATCCTAATGCCGGTTGTAGACTACAGCCGTGCCTACCCCGAGAACACAGGCGAAATCCTCTGTCACGTCAGCTATGCTGAGCTGCGCTCTGGAAAGGTTGAGTTCGATGGCAAGGAGGTTCCAACAACACCGCTGTCTAGCTACTACAAAGCGAGGCAGATTGCTGAGATCTTGAAAGATTGGATAAAAAGCGGCAAGTTTCTCTTAACTCAACCTGTGGAGCGGCTTCCTGGCGCTGAGTCGGGGATTGTCCTCAAAGGATTGACAGAGCAAAGAAATGGTGGCTGAGGAGGGATAAGTGTTGGTAGCCAACAAAGTAGTGCTACGTTTTACTCCAACCCTCGTAGATAAGCCCATTATCTACCGTTTGGTGAAAGATTATGACCTCGTGATCAACATCTTAAAGGCTGACATCAACCCATCTCAGGAGGGCTTCGTCGTACTGGAGATAAGTGGAGACTCCGAAAGCTATAACAAGGGACTTGAATATCTCAGGAGTGCCGGGGTAAGGGTTGAACCATTGAGCGGTACTATTGTTTGGAATAGGGAACAGTGCCTCCATTGTGGTGCTTGCACGAGCTTCTGCCCCACAGGAGCACTTTACCTGAAGCGCCCGGAAATGGAGGTCTGTTTCGATGGGTCAAAGTGCATCGTTTGCCAGAGCTGTTTAGATGTATGCATAGCCCGGGCGGTTGAGGTTAAGCTCTAACCTCCGCGCTCGCTAAGGATTGTGTTTTTCGGATAC
This sequence comes from Thermoanaerobacterales bacterium 50_218, assembly GCA_001508855.1. Taxonomy (GTDB): domain Bacteria; phylum Bacillota; class DSM-12270; order Thermacetogeniales; family Thermacetogeniaceae; genus 50-218. Next base: position 17,725 of record LGFL01000021.1, on the reverse strand, counting down.
GTCGGGGGAGGGAGATGGAGTGGGGGAGGGAGATGGAGTGAAGAGAAAAGAAAGAGTCATCGTAGCAATGAGTGGTGGGGTTGACAGCTCCGTCGCTGCCCTATTGCTAAAGAGTGAAGGTTACGAAGTTATCGGAGTAACAATGTACCTCTGGCCCTCCGCTGGTGATTCTTTTCGCTCTTGCTGTGGTTTTTCAGGGGTGAGTGATGCTGAGCAGGTTGCCTGGAAGATCGGAATACCGCATTATGTAATGGATTTCCGAGAGGAGTTCAAGAAAAAGGTTGTTGATTACTTTTGTTCTGCTTACCTTTCAGGACAAACACCCAATCCTTGCATTGCCTGCAACAGGTACCTCAAATTCGGAACCTTGCTTCAGAGGGCCCTTGGAATTGGGGCAGACTTCATAGCAACAGGACACTACGCTCGGATTACCAAGGACGGTTTCAAGGGACCTTATCGGTTGCGAACTGGGATAGATGCCCGTAAAGATCAAAGCTATTTTCTCTATCCCATGGGGCAGTTCGAGTTGGCTAGAGTTCTTTTCCCATTAGGAAAGCTCCGCAAGGATGATGTGAGAAAGATAGCTAGAGAAGCAGGTCTTCCAGTGGCAAACAAACCGGAAAGCCAAGATGTATGCTTTGTTGAAGGCGACTATGGAGATTTTGTTGAGCGCTGGTCAGAGATTCCTCCGGCAAGGGGGTACTTCCGCCGCCGTAACGGTCGGTGGTTGGGGCCCCATCAAGGTTTCCACAGGTATACTATTGGTCAGCGCCGGGGCTTAGGGTTAAGTCTTGGCCATCCTGTGTATGTTGTCGATCTTGACCCTGAGACTGGAACTGTTTGGGTGGGAGGAGAGGAATTTCTTTACAGTAAGTTCTTGATTGCGGAAGATGTTATCTATACTTCAGGCTATCCCTTTTCTGGTTCTAAGCAGGTTCGAGTGAAAGTAAGATTTCGTGCTCCTTTGGTAGAAGCAGTCGCTACTCCGGTTGGTGAAAGAAAACTTTATATTGAGTTTTCCGAACCTCAGCGGGCAATAACTCCTGGACAAGCAGTAGTTCTTTACGAAAACGATGAGGTAGTTGCAGGGGGAACGATAGCTAGATTAGGGAGGGAGGGAATAAAGGACTTTGAGGCTTTCTACAAGGACAAGGTATGGGCTTCGAGCCATGGTGGATATTGCCCTCAACCAGCATACAGGTCCTATTCCGCTTAGCGCAATAGCCAAGCGTCAAAACCTTTCAGAAGGCTACCTCGAGCAGCTGATGGCTTTTTTGAAGAGAACAAAGCTAGTGAAGAGCGTGAGAGGTTCTCAGGGCGGCTACCTCCTAGCGAGACCGCCGTCCGAGATCACGGTTGGCGAGATTGTTCGCGTTTTTGAGGGGCCGATCGCACCTGTACCTTGTGTAAGCGAGCACCTCCCTGAGGGGTGCGAGAGGGCAGAGGTTTGCGTGACGCGGCTTGTCTGGAGCAAGCTCAGAGAGCAGATCGCGGAAGTATTAGACTCTATTACTTTGGAGGATTTGGTTAACGAGGCGCGTCGCTTGGGTTCATCTGAATTACCATGCTTGCAAGAAAACGGTGAGTATGGAATTTAGTATACTCACGTTATCGGACAGGGACAGCGAGCAACTAAGCGCTAACGTTTTAAAAAAGGAGTAAGGCCTTTATGCGAATTTATGAAAATTTAACAGAGCTTATCGGGGGTACCCCCCTTTTGCGCCTGAGAATTTTGGCCCAGGGAACGGGTGCCGAGATTGTCGGGAAACTGGAATCTTTTAACCCTGCTGGAAGTGTAAAAGACCGGATTGGCTATGCAATGATTAAAGATGCTGAGGAAAAGGGATTGATTGACAAGGATACAGTGATCATCGAGCCCACTAGTGGAAACACAGGAATTGCTCTTGCATTTGTCTGTGCGGCTAAGGGCTACCGGTTGATTTTAACGATGCCCGAGACGATGAGCATTGAGCGGCGCAACCTCCTGGAGACTTATGGTGCTGAACTTGTCTTAACACCCGGTGCTGAAGGAATGGAAGGAGCAATCAGGAAGGCGGAAGAGTTGGCGGCACAGATTCCGAACTCCTTTATTCCCCACCAATTTCGAAATCCTGCCAACCCCATGATTCATCGCGCGACAACAGCTCTTGAAATCTGGGAGGATACCGAGGGACAGGTAGACATAATTGTGGCAGGGGTGGGTACGGGCGGAACAGTTACGGGGATTGGAGAGGCACTGAAACCTCGTAAAAAGTCTCTAAAGATTATTGCTGTGGAACCCAGAGAATCCCCTGTTCTCTCGGGAGGAGAACCGGGTTCCCACCGCATTCAGGGAATCGGTGCCGGTTTTGTCCCCGACGTCCTTAACTTGTCCCTAGTTGATGAAATTATCCAGGTATCCTACGAAGAAGCTGCTGCCGCCAGCAGGGTGCTAGCACGCAGCCTCGGACTTTTGGTCGGAGTGTCAGCGGGCGCGGCAGCTTTTGCAGCTCGGGTGGTTGCTCAGCGTCCGGAAAATCGCGGGAAACTAATCGTGGTTATTCTTCCCGATACTGGTGAGCGTTACTTAAGTACACAGTTAGTATTTGAGAGGTGAAAAAATGCGAAGCGTATACTTAGATCATGCTGCGACCACGCCTCTTCACCCAGAAGTTTCCTCCTTAATGGGTGAATTTATGAGAGAAATCTTTGGAAACCCCTCAAGTCTTCACTCGTTTGGGAGAGAAGCCAGAAAGTGGATGGAAGAGGCGCGACAGAAGGTCGCGAATCTGATCGGTGCCAGTGCCGAGGAGATCGTCTTTACAAGCGGTGGGACCGAGGCCGACAATCTTGCTATTCTGGGTGTTGCATTGTCCAGGAGCGAAAAAGGTAGACATATAATTACATCTTCCATTGAACATCATGCTGTTCTTGATACTTGCAAGTTTCTCGCAAAAAAAGGTTTTGAGGTTACCTTTTTACCTGTAGATAGGTATGGAATTATTGATCCTGATGATGTCCGCAAGGCGATCCGGAAGGATACAATACTGATTACGATTATGCATGCCAATAACGAAATCGGGACCATCGAGCCAATTGAAGAAATTGGCAAGATTGCCCGGGACCACGGGATCATCTTCCACACCGACGCCGTGCAGACGGCAGGTAAGATCCCCGTAGATGTAAATACACTTAATGTCGATCTCCTTTCTCTCTCGGCTCACAAGATTTACGGCCCTAAAGGGGTTGGTGCCCTCTATGTGAGGAAGGGGGTGAGGTTAGAGCCGATTTTACACGGGGGAGGACAGGAAAGGAAATATCGTTCGGGGACGGAGAACACCATTGGGATTGTCGGTTTCGGAAAAGCAGCAGAAATCGCTGCCCGAGACTTGGACCAGGAGTTTTCCCGTACTAAGAGGCTAAGGGACAAGCTAATCCGGGGGATCTTCGAAAAAATTCCTGATGTGAGGTTAAACGGGCATCTGAAGCAGCGGTTGCCTCATAATGCCAACTTCAGCTTTTTTGGGGTAGAAGGTGAATCTTTGATTTTGAGTCTTGACCTCCAGGGGATTGCAGCATCTTCCGGTTCTGCTTGTAGCTCTCGTTCACTGCAGCCTTCTCATGTTCTAGCTGCTCTTGGTTTGCCTTATGAATGGATTCACGGATCAGTCCGCATGACCTTGGGGCGTACCAATACTGAATCCGATATTGATTATGTTTTGGAGGTTTTGCCCGATATTGTGGCGCGGCTTCGGAGCTTTTCTCCACTGGCCAGGAAGTTGCAGGCTTAGAGTTTTAGTGCTTAGGAGGTTCTACAATGTATAGCGAGAAAGTAATGGCCCATTTTCGGAACCCACAAAATGTGGGGGAAATCCCCGATGCTAGTGGGGTTGGTGAGGTAGGGAATGTCATCTGTGGAGATATCCTGCGGGTGTACATAAAGGTGAGGGATAACGTCCTTGAGGATGTGAAATTTATGACCTTTGGGTGTGCTGCGGCAGTGGCTAGCGGCAGTATGACGACAGTGTTGGCCAAGGGTAGAACCATTGAAGAAGCCCTTCAGATTACAAAGAAGACTGTAGCTGAAGCACTGGGTGGGCTTCCTCCGCACAAGAGACACTGCTCTAATCTAGCTGCTGATGCTTTGCGTAAAGCGATTGAGGATTGGAAGCACAAAGAAGCACGAACCGTCAGTTGAGGGCTGAATAGGGGAGGTTTACCGATGAGAAGCAAGGAAAAAGAATATTTAGAACTTATTCGTGAGATAAAAGCATTAAAAGAAAAACGTCGTGCTGTAATTCTTGCCCATTTTTACCAGCGCCCTGAAATTCAGGAAGTAGCTGATTTTGTCGGCGATTCCCTGCAGCTGGCACAGCAGGCAGCGGTCACAGATGCCGAGGTGATTGTTTTTTGTGGTGTTTATTTCATGGCGGAAAGCGCCAAGATCCTTTCCCCAGACAAGACCGTCATTCTCCCCGAGCCGAAGGCAGGGTGCCTGCTGGCAGACATGGCTACCGCAGAGGCGGTTGGAGAAAGAAGGAGGAAATCCCGGGATGCGTTGTGGTGAGCTACGTTAATTCTTCCGCGGCCGTGAAGGCGGAGAGCGATGTTTGCTGCACATCTTCTAATGCCGTGAAGGTGGTTTCCTCCCTGCCCCGGAACCGGCCGGTCCTCTTCGTCCCCGACCGGAACCTGGGTCTGTACGTTTCCCGCCAGACGGGCCGGGATCTCCTGCTCTGGGACGGCTTCTGTCCCGTCCACGAGTCCCTCACGGCTGGGGAGGTCGCGGAGGCCAAAGCCCGCCATCCCGGAGCGCTTGTGGTCGTGCACCCTGAGTGCCGGCCCGAGGTGGTCGCCCTGGCCGACCATGTGGCGAGCACCGGAGGGATACTTAGGTTTGCCGCGAGTTCTCCTGCTTCTTTCTTTATCATCGGGACAGAGCAGGGCCTGCTGCATCCGCTGCGGGAGGAGTGTCCGCAGAAATCCTTTTATCCCGCTGCTCCTTACCTCGTTTGTCCCAGCATGAAGCTCATCACCCTGGAAAAGCTAAGGCTTGCCCTGGAGAGGCTGGAGCCGCAGGTAGAAGTGCCGGGAGAGATCCGGGAGCGTGCCCGGAGGGCCCTCTCCAGGATGCTGGAGCTCGCCTAAACTTAGTGCTGCTCTCGGACGGTTCGCTTCAACAGGTATGAGAAATGCAGAGCTATCCCTTGGCTTTTTGGGGTTGACGTAGGCTTAAAGGAGGAGGTTGGTTTACCGCTCGGCAGAGCAATACCAGGATTTGAGGAGGGTTTAGGCGTGAATTTTTCGGTTAGCGGAGAAAAGAACCGCAGGGGTAATTCGTTAGAAGAAGTTGAGGAGATGCTCAGAAACCAGAAGTTCTGCACCACCCGTAAGCTCTGGAAGATTACGGACGAGAACCTTGGGCAAGCAGACCTTGAGCAGGAGGATATGGTTATCCGCGAGTACAACCTCAAGGTGTTCCTGAACTCCCGAGAAGTGACTACTCTCACCTGCTCGCCAGTAGATCTGGAGTACCTAGTCGTGGGGTTTCTCTTTGCCGAAGGTTTCATTGAGAGAAAGGGAGACCTGCAGAAAATCGCCATTAACGAGGAAAAAGGTATTGTCGAGGTAGAAACCAGGAGGAATCCAGAAGTTAGCGAGGTAACGCCTAGCCGAGCGAGTTATGCTAAGCATTCTGATTTAAGAGTCGGGGTAGACACCATCTTCCGGCTTGCTGCGCAGCTGCAGGAGAAATCACGGGTCTTCCGCGAGACCGGTGGTGTCCATAGCGCTGGTGTCGCCGACGGAGAAGAGATAATCGTCTTTCATGAGGACATCGGGCGCTACAATGCCCTCGATAAGGTTACCGGTAGGTGCCTCCTCGAGGAGATCCCCCTGCAGGACAAGATCATTATCTTCAGCGGGCGTGTCCCCTCGAAGGTCGTCCAAAAGGTTGCCAGAATGGGGGCTCGCATCCTGGTTGCCGTTTCTGCACCCACCGACCTGGGCATCGAACTGGCGGAGGAGGCAGGAATCACCCTGATCGGGTTTGCCCGGAACCAGAGGATGAACATCTACACCCATCCCCAGCGCATTGTTTTCAGCAACCTGTGAAACATGTGCAAATATCCAACTTAATTTCCTTCTTTCCCAGGCAAGGAGGCAACCCGTGTTATTTTCGACAGGCCGTACCGGCCTCTCTTCTCTCACCCTTTTTGCTGTGCTATCTGCGCACTTATTGTGAGTGAGGGGCAAAAAGTGGCTATAGGGCTTATCTGGAAAGGAATCATCGTCGCGGGACTCCTCTGGGTCGCTTTTCACAGTTACCAGCGGGTGCGGTTCTTGTTGAGAGACAAGAAGTGGTACGTTCTCTTTTATGGGGGAATTGCTCTGGCTGGAGCGGGGGTCCTTCTTGGAGAGCCCGCACTCTCTCTGCACCTTCTGTCTCTGGCCGTGCTCTTCGTTCTCGGTGGCACAGGCTGCGCGATAAGGCTTTTCAAGCACCAGGCTATCAGAGACTACCTAACTGGCCTTTCCTCCCGGGTGTACTTCTTTGAAGAGTGGTTCCCCAGAGAGGTGAAAAGACAAGAGCGGTGTGGAGGAAGAATCGTCTTTGCTCTTCTGGACATCGACAACCTCAAAACCTTGAATGACATCTGCGGGCACAGAGTGGGAGACGAAGTTCTCCAGCTCATCGCAGACGCCATCAAGCGAAATATCCGTGCCACAGACCTTGCAGTCCGCTTTGGAGGCGATGAAATCCTCCTTGCTTTCCCGGGAAGCGACCTAGACGGAGCGCGAAAGATCGTTGAGCGCATCACCCTGGACATAGGCCAAATCAAGGATCCCATCTCCGTTTCTCTCTCAGCGGGCTTCAGTGAGTGGACACCTGGTGACGACATCGGGAAAGTTCTCCGTGAAGCGGACCTTGCCATGTACAGGGAGAAGACAAGGAAGGGAGAATTGTCCCTACGCCACTCAAAAGCATTAGTAGGAGGGACTCATTAACCACGGAAAACAGTATGCCCTTCCCGCCAGCGCCACCACTTCCGCCAACAGGCAGGATCCTTGAAGGGCGAGAGGAGGGAGGCAGGAGGTTCCACGTAGAGGATCGGGTTGAAGCGGTCAAGGCGCGACATCACCTGCTGCTTGCGCGTCCAGATGGGGTCCCAGTCTGCTGAGGAGATGCAGACGATGAGCTGGTCCGTGAGCAATGCCCTTTCCTCCCGTCGGTTGCTGGGCCTGAGGACTCCCACCCGAATGATAAGTTTCTCCTGAAGGGGAATCAAGGGGAAAACCGCCGGACAGTGGCGAAAAGTACAAACAACGGGAAATCTGGCATCATGAGGGTGGCAGGGGCAAGAAAAAAGGAGGTGAAGATGTTGCTCACTCCTGAGCAGCGGGAACGCTACCACAGGCAGCTCATCCTTCCCGAGGTGGGGGAAGACGGCCAGGAGCGCCTCCTTTCAAGCCGCGTCCTCGTCGTCGGGGCGGGAGGGCTCGGCTCCGCCGCCGCCTTCTACCTCGCCGCGGGCGGTGTGGGGACGCTGGGGATCGTCGACGACGGGTTTGTAGAACTCTCCAACCTCCAGCGCCAGATCCTCCACACAACCGGGAGGGTCGGGATGGCGAAGGCGGAGTCGGCGAGGCTTACGCTCACCTCCCTCAACCCGGAGGTACAAGTCCTCACCTACACCTGCCGCCTCGGGGAGGACAACGCTCTGGAGCTTGTCTCCTCCTTCGACGTCGTCGTCTCTGCCCTCGACAACATGGAGACGCGCTTTGTGCTGAACGCGGCCTGCGTGCGCCTCGGGAAGCCCCTCGTGGAGGGAGGGGTAGAAGGCTTCATCGGGAGGGTGATGACGATCATCCCGGGAGAGGGGCCCTGCTTCCGCTGCGTCTTCGCTCCGCGCTCCGGGGCGCGGCCCGAGGCAGAGGCCTTCCCGGTCTTCGCCACCACCCCGGGGGTGATCGGGGTCCTCCAGGCCCAGGAGGCCTTCAAGCTCCTGCTCGGGAAGGGGACGCCGCTCGTAGGGCGCATCCTCTTCTACGACGGGCTGACGGGGAGCTTCTGCGAGCAGAAGGTGAACCGGGTTTCTACTTGCCCCTGCTGCGGCGGGGGATAGCGCGGGCCGGACGCTCCCGGCCCGGCGGCGGTTAGGCTTGCCTTCCGGGGACCACGCCGCAAGGTGACCGCTCCCTTCGGCAAGCCTCCGGCTGCCTGCGTCGGGTGCGGCGCCTGCGCCGGGATCTGCCCCACCGGTGCTGTCTCCTTCGCCGCGGCGCGGGCAGGGCAGGAGGGGGAGGCGGCCTGTCCCGCCTGCCGCCGCAAGAAGACGGCGCAGTCACTACCCTTCATCAGGAGGAACTCTTCATGAGCCCTGCGGAAAAGCACCAGCAGCTCCAAAAGATCCTCGGGGAGGTCCGGAGCGCGGTTGTGGCCTTCTCCGGGGGTGTGGACAGCACCTACCTCCTCTACGAGGCGGCACAGGTCCTCGAGAAGGTGCTGGCGGTGACCGTCTCCTCCCCCCTCGTCCCTCCGGCAGAGGTGGAGGAGGCCGGGCGCACCGCGGCGCGGCTGGGCGTCCCCTGGGAGAAGGTCGCCCTCGACCCCCTCGCGAACCCCGACTTCCGGCGCAACCCCCCGGACCGGTGCTACCACTGCAAGAAGCTCGTCTACGGGAGGCTTTTGGAGCGCGCCCGGGCGGGCGGCTTTGCGGTGGTGCTCGACGGGGAGAACGCCGATGATGCTCACGTCTACCGGCCGGGGAGCAGGGCGCGCCTTGAGCTCGGCGTCCGGAGCCCGCTGCAGGAGGCGGGCCTGACGAAGGCGGAGATCCGGGAACTGGCGCGGGCGGCGGGGCTGGAGGCCTGGGACAAGCCCTCTTCCCCGTGCCTTGCCACGCGCTTCCCCTACGGGGAGGAGATCCGCCCGGAGCTACTTGCCCGGGTCCTGGAGGCAGAGGAGTTCCTGCGTTCTCTCGGGTGCCGCGAGGTGCGCGTCCGCTGCCACGGGAGGCTGGCCCGCCTCGAGGTCGCCCCCGCGGACCTCGGCCGCGTCTTCGAGGCGCGCGGTGCGGTAGTCTCCTTCCTCAAGGAGCGCGGCTTCCTCTACGTCGCCCTCGACCTCGAGGGCTACCGCTCCGGGAGCCTCGACGCGGAGCTTGCCTCCCCCGGCGTGTAGCCTGGCTTTCAGTATGTGAGATTTAGTAACCACGACAAAGAGTTGTTGAGGGGGCTAGACTTGGCGCTTGTAGGGGGAAAATTCCCCCGGCACCAGGAAAGAATCGTGAAACTGTGCTACTGTGTAGCCCGCGTCTGGCGCTGTTGGGGCGGGGTAGCTACGGTAGGGGCCATGTCCTTACCGCGCCTCCCGGGTTATAGCACCGAGGGGCTTGAAGAACAGAAGAGAGAAGAAGAGCGGAGCGGCTTTGGTAAGGAGAGGGTCTGGAGTGCGCTTTCCGGCGATCAAAGGGAGTACCATTGCTTTCCGAGCTTCCCTGCTCTACGCGGGCTTTGCCAGCTTCTACATTTACTTCTCCGACCGCCTGCTCGCGCGGTTTGTGCCGGATCCGGTTTTACTCGCCCGCGCCAAGACGTATAATTACGGGGCGTTTGTTGCTGTCACAGCAGTGCTCTTTTGGTTTGTTGTGCGCTACTGGCTGAAGGAGTTGCAGGATTCTCAGGAAGCACGCCTTGCCGCAGAGTCCCGGAAATGGGAGCTCGAAGAGCACCTTGAGCGCTACCTTGCTGTGAGCCCCACCATCACGTACGCCCTGAAAGTAGAAGGGAAGACCACTCGTCTTCTATGGGTGAGTGAGAACATTGAACACATCCTCGGGTACACCCCTAAAGAAGCCCTGCGGCCGAACTTCTGGTCCAAGCATGTCCACCCTGAGGATCGGGAGCAGATTCTGGATACCTTGTCCCTCTTGTCTGAAAAAGGCTCTCTCGTCCAGGAATATTGCTTTCTGCGCAAGGACAGAACCATGATCTGGATGCGCGATGAGGTCAGGCTTGTGAAAAGCCCCAATGGCACCGAGCAGGAAATCGTCGGTAGCTGGACGGACGTCACCGATCGCAAGGAGGCCGAAAATAAACTAGTAAAGCAGAGAAAAATGCTGGAGAGGCTGAACGAACTCTCTCGCTTTCTCGGAGAAGACATGACATTAGACCAAAGTCTGGAGAAGGGGTTACAAATCCTCCTTTCGCTATCTTTCTCTCGTTTGTTGCAAAGGGGCGGTAGTTTCTTGGTTGACCCAGAAAAGGAAGAACTAGTGCCGAAATACAGTTTCAACTTACCCGAGGTCCTGCAAAGAACGTGTGCCCGCGTGCCCTTCGGGTATTGCCTGTGCGGGCGGGCAGCCGCCACTGGCCAGATGCAATATGCGGATTACATCGACGATCGTCATGAAAACAGGTATCCGGGAATCGAACCACACGAACACTACTGCGTCCCTATTGTTACTAGGGAGAGGGTGCTTGGCGTCATCGTCCTTTATCTCCCGGAAAAATACCCTGCTGATCCCCTGGAAAAGAAGTTCTTGCTCTCGGCTGCAGAAATCTTCGCTGCGCTTGTCAATCGTAAGGAGGCCGAGACTCAGATCCAGGACAGCTGCGCATCCTGAAAGCTTTGTTTAGCGGGGCGCAAAAGCTTTCTGAAAGCCTCAGCCTGCGGGAAGTGGCGCACACAGTTATTCGTACCTGTGTGGAAGAGCTGGGTGCTTCCCTGGCCTGGCTGGCTCAAGCCGAGCCCGATGGCCGGGTGAAGAATATCGCCCAGTACCCAGAGGAACACTCCTACCCGCGCAGTGTCACCCTGCGCTGGGATGACACCCTAGAAGGGCAGGGGCCTACGGGGAGAGCCATACGAAGCGGTACGCCGCAAGTTATTGAAGACGTCCTGACCTACGCCTGCTTTACGCCCTGGTGTGAGGCTACCCGGAAAGCAGGCTTCCGCGCCGTTGCTTCTTTTCCTTTGGTGAGCCGGGGACACACGTTTGGTGCACTCAACCTCTGCAGTCACCAGCCTGGCTTTTTCATCTCCAAGCGCCTGGGTGTATTTCAGGCTTTTGCGCATCAGGCAGCCAGTGCCCTGGAGAACGCTCGCCTGTACGAGGAAGCCCAGCGCCGCTCGGGAACATTCAAGTTCTGCACAGTATCGACACGGCCATCCTCAGGAGCCTTGACCTGCGCACCACCTTCGGGGTGGTTCTGGATGAGATCACCTCCCAGTACGGGGTCGATGCTATTGCCATTCTATGTCTCAACCCTGACACCCAGACATTGGAATACGTTGCTTCGCGGGGTTTCCGCACCCGGGCCATTGAGAAAACCTCTGTGCGCTTGGGCGAAGCCCTTGCGGGACGCGCTGTGCGGGAATGGTGCACTGTTTCTGTTCCCGACCTCCGCCAAAGCGAGTTCACCCGAGTGGCTCTTTTTGCCAGAGAGGGCTTTGTTTCGTACTACGCAGTGCCCCTTGTGGCAAGGGAACGCGTACTTGGGGTGCTGGAAGTCTTCTACCGTTTGCCGCACGAGGGCAGTAGTGAATGGCTGGAGTTTCTGGAGACCCTGGCAGGGAAGACCGCAATGGCCATCGAAAATGCGGAGCTCTTCCAGAGACTGGAACGAGCCAATGTCGAACTTACCCAAGCCTACGATGCCACCATCGAAGCGCTTTCCTATGCTCTGGACCTCAAGCACCAAGAGACTGAAGGCCACAGCAGACAGGTGACGGAGCTAACACTGCTTGTCGCTCGGGAAAAGGGGATAAATGACGAGGAGCTTGCACACATCCGGCGTGGGGCGCTGCTCCACGATATTGGCAAGATGGGCGTTCCCGATGCTATTCTGCTCAAACCCGGAAAACTCACCGATGAGGAATGGGAAATCATGCGTCGACACCCGGTCTATGCTTACGAGATGCTCTCACGCATCGATTACCTGCGTCCGGCCTTGGAGATTCCGTATTGCCACCATGAGAAGTGGGATGGGACGGGATATCTCCGGGGTTTAAAGGGCGAGGAGATTCCCCTGTCAGCCCGTATCTTTGCCGTAGTAGACGTCTTCGATGCCTTCTCGGATCGTCCCTACCGGAAAGCCTGGCCAATGGAAAAAGCGCTTGAATACCTCCGCGAGCAGAGCGGGAAGCACTTTGATCCGCGGGTGGTGGAAGTGTTTCTCTCTCTGGCAGAACGGAGGCTTCTTTTCGAGAAAGAAAGGCCTTAGTCCGGGGCTGTACTTCTCTTTGGCCTCCTCCTATCCCCCGGATAGTGGCGAAGAGCTCTTCTGCGAAGCTGTAGCACGCTCGCACTACTTCGCCCCGGGGATTTCTACTACCGAGTTAACGCCCGTGCTGGGCACACAAAAACCCCGACCAAAAAGTCGGGGTCTAAAAAAGAGTAGTTAAGGTCTTGGGGGCGAGAACGGCTTCAACTCTTAATGGCAGGAACTGCCCTCATACCTGGTATCCCCTTCGGGGGCGGAAGCTTCCCTCTTCCGCCGGGGCGATCCCGTATGACCACAGCAGCCGCCGCCCCGGAACATGAGGAACAACATCAGAGCTGCAGCAACTACTACAACAGCCCAGTTCCACTTTTCCATTTCTTACACCTCCCTGAGCGAACCGAGCTTGGGCGTCTGAAGAAAGGAAGAAAAGCCGGAGTTCTCTCTCTATAAGCAAGATAGGCCTTTCCAAACTCTCCAAACTGTCTTTCCAGTTCCTCTTCCTCCCTGCGGGCCAAACGCACATAGGCAAGAATCATCAGGGGGAACATAAGCAGACCAGCAATGGTCTGGCCACTGGGCAATGAAGCCCGCTACAAAAATGATTCAGGCCTCCGGGAGCCGGGGGAAGCGCGGCCTGAACGAGTGCAGGCGCAAGGAGTTGGTAACAACGGAAACGGAACTGAATGCCATCGCCAGCGCCGCAATCATCGGGTTGAGCAGGATCTCGAAAAACGGGTAAAGCACCCCGGCGGCAACGGGAATTCCGATGATGTTGTAGATAAAAGCCCAGAAAAGGTTCTGCTTGATCGTCCTGATCGTTCTCCTGCTCAGCTGGATTGCTGTAACCACCCCCAGCAGGTCGCCGGTGATCAGGGTGATGTCTGAGGAGGCCATCGCCACATCGGTGCCGGTTCCCAGGGCGATTCCGACATCGGCCTGGGCAAGCGCCGGGGCGTCGTTAATCCCGTCGCCCACCATTCCCACAATCCGCCCCTCTTCCTGCAGTTTCTTGATCTCTGCTGCCTTGTCCCCCGGCAGGACGCACGCCCGGAACCTGGTGATGCCGGCTTCCCGGGCAATGGCTGCCGCAGAGCGGGCGTGGTCCCCGGTAATCATCACCGTCTCCAGGCCCATCTGGTGCAGGGCGGCGATGGCGCGCTGCGAGGTGGGCTTGAGCCGGTCGGCAACACCGATCAGCCCCACACACACCCCGTCGAGTGCAACATACATGGGAGTCTTTCCCTGCTCCGCAAGGACTTCTCCTTCCTGCTTCAGGTCTCCCAGATCTACTCTCCTCCCCTCGAGGAGTTCCGGGGTTCCCACGAGAACCTCCTTCCCCGCAACCAGGGCGCGTACCCCCCGCCCGGGGATCGCTTCAAAATCTTCCGCGCTGGGAAGATCAAGGCCAGCCTGCTCCCGCGCGTAGCGTACCACTGCCTCCCCAAGAGGGTGCTCCGAGCCCTGTTCCGCAGCGGCGGCGTAGAACAGCAGGTCCCGCTCCGCTGCTCCCCGCGCCACCACATCGGTCACAACCGGTTTCCCTTTGGTCAGGGTCCCCGTTTTATCAAGGACGATGGTGTCGAGCTTGTGGGCCAGTTCGAGGCTCTCCCCGTTCTTGATCAAAATCCCGTACTCAGCCCCCTTTCCCGTGCCTACCATCACCGCAGTGGGCGTTGCCAGGCCCAGGGCGCAGGGGCAGGCGATGATCAGAACTGCAACAAAATTGAGCAGGGCGTAGAGCAGGGAGGGTACGGGCCCGAAAAAGTACCAGCCGAGGAAAGTGAGGACGGCGATACCTAAGACGGCCGGCACGAAGTAGCTCGCCACCACATCGGCAAGGCGCTGAATGGGGGGCTTCGAGGCCTGGGCCTCCTCCACCAGCCTGATAATCTGGGCAAGAACCGTTTCTTTTCCTACCTTTGTGGCGCGGAACCGGAAGGTTCCTGTCCTGTTCAAAGTCGCCCCGATCACTTCATCTCCCGGCCCTTTCTCTACCGGAACGCTTTCACCTGTCAGCATCGACTCATCCAAGGCGGAATGCCCTTCGACAATCACCCCATCCACAGGGACCTTTTCCCCGGGCCTGACGACCACGAGATCGCCGGGAACCACCTGCTCTACAGGAATCTCCACCTCCCTCCCAGCACGCACCACCCTGGCCATCTTGGGCCGCAACCCCATCAACTTCCTGATCGCTGCCGAGGTCTGCCGCTTTGCCCGTGCCTCAAGATACCGGCCCAGGAGGATCAGGGTGACGATCACCGCCGCCGTATCGTAGTAAATCACGGGGGTCATCCCCCGCGCCTCAAAGTAGCCGGGCACCACGGTCATGAGGAGGCTGTACAGGTAGGCGGCGCTTGTACCCGTAGCAATGAGGACGTTCATGTCGGCGCTGCGGGCCTTGAGGGCCGACCAGGCGCCCAGGTAAAAACGCCACCCTGCTCCGAACTGGACGGGCGTGGTGAGGAGCAGCAGGAGCCAGGGATTGGCCAGCCAGGCAGGGATACTGGGGAGAAACTCCCGAAAGCTGCCCAGCACTACTGGTACCGTGAAAGTCGCGGCAAAAAGTAGCGTCCGGCCCAGTTTCCGGAGGTCGGCCTCCGGCGCCTCCTCCTCATGTTCCGGCGGCCGTTCCTCGTCCACCAGGGCCTCGTACCCTAAACCCTGTATCAGCGACCGCAGTTCCTCCGGAGCGACAACCCCGGGAATGTAGTCGACAACGGCCTTTTCCCTGGCAAAGTTGACGGAGGCCTGAACAACGCCGGGCGTCTGCCGGAGGGCGTTTTCAATCCTGCGCACGCAGGCCGCACAGGACATCCCCCGGACGGTCAGGTAAAGGCGCTTTATTTCTCCCTTCGGGGCGGCTCTCTTTCCTCCTTTCTCTTGATGCTCCGGAGGGAGTTCCGGTCCCCCGGCCGGACCTCTCCGCACAGTATCTCTTAATTCCCGCTTCATAGCCGACCTCCTTTTCGGTGAGGTAGAACTTTTGTAGTTTTGACCACGGTCCCCGTGGCGCTGCTCGGTAGTTCCTATCTCCCCAATCTCTCCGTCATTTTGCCCCACTCTGCCGCTACCTATTTCCCGGCTGACCTGGAGGGCTTTCAAAAGAGCCGCTCCTAATCTTTTCGCAACGTCAGCAGAGAAACTCCTCTCACCCAGATAATTTTTCATGAGTCATTCCGTAGTAGATAAGTAATCCAATCGCTTTACTATGTTTTTAAATAAGTCTAAAACCTAGCTCTGTCCGTGTCAAGAAGTTTTTCCAGCGGCTGTGATCCGCCTGTGATATTGTTGGCATGATAAAACCGCAACCCTGGCGAATTAAACAATTAGGGCTTGGGGTGCCAAAGCAAAGGTGGGGCGTAGGCAAGGGCGGCCGTCCCCTGAGATGAGCAGTAAAAGCCCGAGATATTGTTTGGCCGCCCTCTCGACCCGCCCAAGTGGGCTAAAAGAGCCCGGAGTAGAGTAGCAGACAGCTTCAGTTGCCTCCCAGTCGTACCAGACCCAGAGGGCCTCCACTGCCCGCCCTCGTCAAACCGGACGCGAGGTTTTCCCTCATCCGACTTTCCGATGCCTTTCATCCGGTGGCATGCACGGTCTTGTGCCAGCGCACAGTCCCGCTCAACCGGTAAAGGCCCATGGCATAGAAGTTGACGTGCCGCCAGCGTTCTCGCCATCCCCGTCCCGCTTTACCATGTTTCTTGCCGAGGAAAAGACAGAGCTTTTCGTATACATACCGGTCCACAGCTGCGAATTTGCGGGCAGAGTTGGCCATAGCAAAGTAATTTCCCCAGCCGCGTAGAATGGAGTTCAGTTCCGTGATGACTTCCTCCAGACCCCGGTTCAGAGCCTCGCGTCCCCCGATGATGGCTTTGATCTTGTCCCTTACGGCCTGCATGGCCCGCGCACTGGGCCACCGAAGCAGATAATAACGCCGCCAGCGCCAGGAGCGTACCTTGCGGTGGTGGAAGCCCAGAAAGTCGAATCCCTCCCGACCGGCATGGAGATTGACCAGACGCGTCTTTTCAGGATGTAGGGTCAGGTCCAGTCGGGCGAGAATTACCTCCAGGTGGCGCCAGGCGGTCCGCGCGTCCTGCTCTCTGCGGCAAAGGATGACCAGGTCGTCCGCGTAGCGCACCAACTCTCCCAGCCTGGCGCAGTGCTTCAACCAGAGCCGGTCCAGGTAGTTCAGGTAGATGTTGGCCAGTAGGGGGCTGAGCACCCCACCCTGGGGTGTGCCAGTGGTCGCCCGCCGGATTCGACCTTCCTCCAGTACCCCGGCCTTCAGGAACTGGCGGATTAGCTTCAAGACCCGCCGGTCGCTGATGCGTCGGGCCACCAGTAGAAGAAGCTTTTCGTGGTTGATGGTCTCGAAGTAGTTGGCGATGTCGGCATCCACCACCCACTCGTACCCTCCATTGGCCAGCTGGCGCACGGCCTCGCTGGCCTGGTGGGCCGAACGCTTGGGCCGGAATCCATAGCTGCACGGTTGGAAGTCCGCCTCGAAGATGGGCTCAATGACCAGTTTCAGCGCCGCCTGTACGACACGGTCCCGCACCGCCGGGATGCCCAGGGGCCGTAATCGAGCGTCAGGCTTAGGGATGTAGACCCGCCGTACGGGCAGGGGACGGTACCGCCCTTCCCGCAGTTCGCAGGCCAGTTCCGCCAGGAACGCGTCCACTCCCTGCCACTCAATCTCGGCCAGGGTCTGGCCGTCTATTCCCGCGGCTCCCCGGTTGGCCTTGACCAACTGCCAGGCCCACCTGAGGATGTCCTCGCGGTATACCTTATCGTACAGGGCATGGAACCGCCGGGTGGCACTCCGCTTGGCCGCCCGGTATAGCGCCCTCTGAAGTTCTCGAGCTTTGGCAAAGGGGTGGTTAGCCATCTGGCATTCCCTCACTCTTACCTTCATCGGACGCATGGGTAAAGCAGGGCTCCTTCCCTCGGGCAGGGTTGTGTTGTCCCCACCGTCCTCAGTACTATGAGCCCCTCCGACTCCCCGCTCCGGCCTTCCCGCCCACTTCACGGGGTCACCGCTTATAGGACGGGTTACCGCACCCGTCAGGTGCGGACCGGGCGGGGCCTCCCTAGTTCCCAGTCCACCTCTCCCGACATTCCGCTCCCCTTACGCCGGAGGGTTCCTCGGTGCTGCATTCCCAGGTCTACGCACCTTCTCTCGCCTTCGCCCTCACCTACCGGGCTCGGCACCCTCTGCTTTGCGACATTACGACGCGGCAGGATTCGCTTAATGCTACGGACTGCCGGGTCGGAATGACACCGCTTCGCTGCATGGATTGCTCCATACGACGGGTGGTTCCTACAGGGGTGACCCGGTTCTTCCCCTGGCCGGACTTTCACCGGCAAGGTGGCCTGAGCTTGGCTAGGCACACTAGGTGAGTGTCGCGCATACCTTTGCCTGCCCCACAAAACGGAGGTGTGCCAGGATTGCGGTACTTTGGCCTTGACGTCCACAAGTCTTACTGTGAGGGAGCAGAACTGTTACCGGATAACACCA
>LGFL01000079.1 GCA_001508855.1 Thermoanaerobacterales bacterium 50_218 | reverse complement strand
CTTCAAGCCGTTGAGGTCACCGATGATGACGCTCAAAGGCAACTGGCGGGGAACATCCAGCCTCTTCAGTTCTTCTTCGAAGAACGCCCGGTTGTAGAGCCCTGTAAGGGAATCGTGGAAAGTGAGGTAACGAATGCGTTCTTCGGCAGCTTTGCGTTCGCTGATGTCCCTGATAACAGCAACAGCATGCCACTGGTCCTTGATTCTAATGGCAGAAAGAGAGACCTCTACCGGTAACGTGGTTCCATCTTTTTTTACTGCCGCAACCTCAAATACAGTCCCAATCATTTTTCCCCGACCAGTTTTCCTGAACTTTTGAAATTCCCTTTTATGAGCCTCGTAGTAGTAATCTGGCACAATCAACGAATGCAGTTCTTTCCCTAGTGCTTCCTCTTTTGTAAAACCAAAGGTCTTCTCAGCAGCAGGATTCCAATAATAAATTCTTCCTTCCCCATCAATGGCAACTATGGCGTCGTTGGTAGATTCGGTGATAACGCGGAGTTTTTCCTCACTTTCCCTGAGACTTTCTTCGATCTGCTTGCGATAAGTAATGTCAAGGAGTGAGACCAGAGAAATCATCCGCTCTTCTTCTGGAGCAACTGTTAAAATAACATCCCTGATACTACCGTCACTGCGAACAAGCCGAGCCTCATACTTCATACCAACAGAAGGATCTTTGTAGATACTTTCCTCAAGCATTCTGGCATCTTCGGGCACAAGCAAGTCAAGAAGAGATTTCTGGCCAACCAGTTTTTCTCGAGGATACCCAGAAAGTTTCTCAAATTCAGCGTTGGCGAGGGTAATCTTCAGGTCCTTATCAAGAATTACCACAGCTATCCCAACGTTTTCGAAGATCGCCCGGTAGTAAGCCTCTGATCTCCTGCGCTCAGCGATTTCCCTTCCCAACTCTTCATTAATTTTTTTCAACTCTGCTGTCTGGTGCTCAACTTTTTCCTCGAGCTCCTGGCGAATTCTTCGCAGTTCCTCTTCTCTCTGCTTCAACTCCAGAGCAAGAGCCAGCAGGCTGCCAAATATTTCGATAGCTCCTTTGTATTCCTCCAGCAGCTGAGAACCCTTGCGCATGAGAATAATCACACTGCCAAAAAGGCTCCCTTCTCTACTGATCCCCAGGGCATAAACTTCACTCTGTTCGATTCCTAGATAACTTTCCAGTCGCCGGCACTTATGCTCATCGACAGCGCCAAAAGAAAGAGCATGAAGCCCACCATGCACCTGAACAAGTCGGCCACTGCGGAGGCTGTTTTCTGCCATAACATCTTTGAGCTGAAAAGACATAGCCAGAGGGTTGTTCCCAAAGATCTCTTCTACGGTGTCCAGGGATCCTTTCAACCCCGCTATTGCCCGGATACAAAACCTCCTTGTAGGCTGATCAAAGGTGCTGACGACCACAATGCCCTCTCCAATCATTTTCTGAAGGTCTTCAGCTATTGTGGTGTAGATATTATTCTTAATCAACCTCAATCTTCTGGCAGCTTTGGAAAGCAGAGCAAAACAGGAAAAGTTTCCCTTCATCTGCAACCCCCCAATGGTGCATTTTCGCTTTGTGCTGAGCGCAAGATATCCGCGGTCTTTTCAATTGTCAAAGAGCACACTAACAACTCGCCACAATATTGAACAGACCATTTGTCTCAAACAAAAATTTATTATTCTCCAGTTTTTGAAAATCTCCTGCCAGATCACCTGCGTTTATAAAAAATGAAGAAATGCACTTTACGTCGGTATTTAACTGCTATACTCCCAGAAGACATCATCATCGATGGATTTTTTCCTGTCGTGCAGGAAAAATGGCAAAGTTCGGCGAAGGAGAAACATTGAGAGAATACCGACAGTAAAACAACAGGCAAGGGGTATTGCGAAATGCCGGTGTGTCAGCAATGTGGAAAAGAATTTTCCGCCCCTTTCTGGGCGCGGATCCTGAAAAATCCGGAATTGTGCCCGGAGTGCAGGAGAGAAAAAAGGGAAAAGGTTCAGACCTACATTGAAAAGATAAGGGAGTTCGGCAGGGACAGGTACCTCGACGAACGGGAAGAAAGAGAACTTGAAGAACTCAAGAGCAGGCTGGGGTTGAGTGAAGAAGATCTTAGGGAAGCGAATAGGATCCTGGAGAACCTGCGGCGGCTGACGAAGCAAGCGGACATCGCCAGGTATGAGGCGAGGCTTAAGGAAGCAGGGGAAGACGGTTACCTTGATCCCGAGGAAGAAAGAGAACTGGAAGAATTGCGAAAGAGCCTTTCTCTCACCGAGGAAGACATTTCCCACACGATAGGGGAACTGGTGCGCTTGAAGAGGCTTACGGCGATCAAGAACGGCAAACTTCCGGTTTTGGAGCCGGACATCATCCTCAGGAAGAAGGAGGTTTGTCATTACGAAGTCCCGGCAGAGTTGGTTGAAGAAAGGACGAGGACGCGCTATGTCGGTGGTTCGCGGGGTGTCAGCTTCAGGATTGCCAAGGGGGTCTACTACCGGGTTGGGGGATTTCGCGGAGAGCGTGTAGTAGATACGTTCAAAGAAGTGACAGATGAAGGGACCTTATATGTCACCAACAAGAGGGTGCTGTTTGTCGGTTCCAAAAAGAATGTGAGCTACCCGATCAACAAGATTGTAGCCATCAGCAGGTATGCCGATGCCATCCAGTTTCAGAAAGAGAACGAAGCGCGCCCTAAGTATTTCCTGATCAGGGACCCTTATGCTATTGATGAAATAGGCCTGATTGTGAACAAGATCATCACAGGTATTTAGTGACCCGGTTCCTGCCGGTGAGCATCCGCTCTACCTTTGCGACCACGAGAAAGATTTTGCTGAGGCAAAGAGCCCGGTTGTTGCCCGGACCCTTCTTGATAACCCTCGCAGCACCTTATTCCTCCATAATCTTCTTAAGTTCCTCTCCCTTCGGCCCATCGCTGAACTCGTACCTCGGACCCTTGATTAAGCCGAGGTCTTCGAGCTTCCAGTAAAGGCTAGGCATATATTTGTGTTTCGGATTGTAAACAAAGATCTCATCGCAAGAATTATCAACTAGAAAAACGCGGGGGTCACTCTGAACCTCAGCAAACTTCTCTGCTTCTAAGTGTCCTACCACATCAATTATACCGATAAACTTCTTCTTCCCTCCCGGGCACTGCGGATCGGATAACATCTGCGAGAACTCCGGTTCCTGGGGAAGGAGCTTCCCGTTTTGCGGCGAAAAGCCCATACCTACCCTTAACCCCTGATGGTCTATTGCCCGCGCCTCATAAAAACGCACCTTTATACCAGTTTCGCTCACGAACTGCTCAAAATCTTCCAAAGACAAAGGCTGGGTAAAAGTTATCGTGACAAAGTTATCCTTTTTACCAGTGCGCTTAGCCGCTTCCAGGGCTGCCTTGTGTTTCTCAGTCACCACCTTTTGTTTGTGGGCGAAGAGTTCTTTTTTGCTGATATATCCGTCTTTGTTGGTATCAATCTTCTGGTACTCTACTATGCCTGGATCCCCACTTGCCCTGATGACCTGAGTCACGGCTACACCGATAGCGCCAGCCAAAACTAGCGTAGCAACCGCAACCACTACTAAAATTGGTTTAAAACGCATTAGAAATCCCTCCTCAGTTCAGGTTACTCGGTTCTACCATTGGGTTTCTACCATTGGGTAATTCAACTTAATGTGCGTGCAGTAGAACATGGTGTCGTATTCTCTGCTCCAGTGCTCGTAGCTTTCTTGGGAAGAGTAAGCGATTTTTGTCGGACTGCTGGTCGGCGGCTTCTCCTTAACTTCAAAGTAAAGAATCCGCCACAGGGTTGCGGCTTTGAAGATTCCCCCTGTCTTAGAGCAGATTGGCGATCCGGTTCAGGTTATATCCCCAGATCACCCCGCCCACCCAGCGGTGACAACCGGCGTGTCCCCAATACAAGGTTCGGTCAGAGAACAAAAGCGCCTTTTCAATTGCTTGAATCGTCCCTTCCTGACCGGACCGCCAGCGCTACAGCCGTCTCCCTCAGAGTGCTTTCGTTATCTGGACTCCACAATCCGCGCTTCTAGAGCAGCTCCCTCCGGCACCTGACCAGTACGCTGGACGTGTGCTTTAATCCCGGGAACGAGCAATTCATTGTCCAGAGGATTTCCTACCAACACATCATACTCGGTTATCAGTCGTTCTTTGCTTTCGGTCAGACGGACTTTGTAGCCGAACTCTGTTTCTCGGTGTACCTTTCCCCGGCAAATAGGCCTTGCTTCAGGGCCAAAAATGTTTGACCTTAACGCTTGGGCAGCTTTAATGAGCCAGCGTTCACCTGACGCGCCTGGCTGATGATTCTAGCCTCCCAGATCCATGAACTTCTCCAGTTGGGCAACAAGATGCTGATTTTTGTCCCGGGCAAAGTCTTTCACATCCTGGAGCATGGCCGCTCACATACTGCCTCAAGTAACCTAAGCGCCAAGTCCTCAATGTAATTTCTGTTCTCTAGAAGAATCTCCCCCCGCAGGAGTTTCCGCCAGTCGTCAACCTGCTCATTTCTACCGTAGGGTCTGGCTCTCCTTCTGAAAAGCCGCCGATAACCGCACCATAGCGTCGATCATCGCATCCTGAATCTCTGGCCACTTCTGCGCGACTTGACGAACGCCAAGACTTCCTCGCCGTAGGGCTCATGCCGGTGGTGCTCTCAGGCGTATCTACGCCGATTAGCCTGACCTTTTCTTGAGTAGGGAAAACTAAATCAATCTGTTATTCGCCAAACTTTGCCATTCTTCCTGCATGCGAGATAATCAAGATAGCAAAAGTCCACCTTGAAAACGCCGACAAATTTATTTTTTTAATGTATAAAATTTTGCAAAGTGGAGAAAATAGTTACCAGGTAAAGGGTCAAGGGGAGGGCCCTG
>LGFL01000078.1 GCA_001508855.1 Thermoanaerobacterales bacterium 50_218 | reverse complement strand
ATCATCTTCCTCCAGTTTCTCACTTGCCAGTTCCCCCTTTTCTCAAGAAGAGCTTGCTTCATCGACATGGATTTTCACGGTCACATTCATCCCAGGCATCAGTTTCAGGTTGTGTCTGGAGACGATGCGGATCTTCACAGGAATCACCTGAGTCACCTTAATGTAGTTCCCGTTGGAATTTTGAGCAGGGAGGAGGGAAAAAACTGAGGTTGTCGCTGTTCCAATGTTCTCCACCCTCCCGCTAAGGACACGACCGAGGTAAGCATCAATTTTGACCTCAACCGGCTGTCCTACCTTGACCTTGCTTATGGTTACTTCCTTTATGTTGGCGCTGATGTAGAGGTTTTCGATATCGGCAATCACTGCCAGGGGCATTCCTGGCGTGGCCATCTGGCCGACGACAGCCTTTGACTGCACTACCAGACCGCTGATCGGGGCTTTGAGTGTTGCCTTTTCTGCCATTACTCCAGCCATAGCTTTCATCGTCTGGGGGTTGACGGAACTCGAAGTAAGAACTGAACTCAGGTCTTGCCGTCCAATCACCTGTCCCGCCTGAACGGTATCTCCTTCTTTGATGTTCCACTCGAGGATTTTACCGCTAATTTCTGGAGTTATAGTAACCATGTCTGCAGCAATGCGAGCATCTTCGGTGATCACGTAGTGCTCGTTTTGATAGTGGTAGTAGAATACAATACCTCCTGCTCCGGCGACTGCCAGGGTCAAAACAATTCCAATGATGAGCAAACGCTTCTGCAAAAGAGATCACTCCTTACCTGCTTTTTTATTCGAGAACGGTTCCTCGCCTCCGACCTTCTCCTTTGCGCAGGAAGAAAGCGGGGATAACACCGGCCAGAGTGAAACAAGCAGCAATGATGAAGATGTCGTCGATGCTTCGGACAAATGCTTCCAGAGAAATCACCTTTTGGAGATAGAGGAGTCCCAATGATTTTGCTTGTTCGGGAGCAACACCGGTGGTGCTCCCTACCTGGCTCCAGAAATCCATCAGCATCGGGTTTGTAGAAGTGATGTTGTCTGCCAGATGAGCGGCATGCATGACTTCCCTCCTGTTCATGATCGAGGTGAGCACTGCGATCCCGAAAGAAGCCGAAACACGAGTGATGATGTTGGTGATCGCTGAGGCCCTTCCCACCAGTTCCGGGGGGATTACCGAAAGGGCGGCCGTCTGAGCAGGCATGTTGGCAAAAGACATCCCCAGCCCGCGCAGGGCCATCCACATCACAATAGTGGATGTTGGGGTGTCGATGCTCAAATAGTGGAAGAGGTAGGTCATAAAGGAGAGGAACAAAAGACCAGAAACCGAAAGCACTTTAGGACCTACCCGGTCGTAAAGGAAGCCCACAATGGGCATCATTACTCCTGAAACTAGTGCTCCTGGCATCATCACTAGCCCAGTCTCCATTGCCCCTAAACCGCGCCCTATCTGGAGGAAGAGAGGGAGATAGAAGATGCCTGCATAAAGGCCGACTGTAGTGATGGTTACCATGAAGTTAGCCAGAGAAAAAGTGGGGTAGCGGAATACCCGGAGGTCAAGAAGCGGGTTCTCTTGAGTCAGTTCCAGGTAAACAAAAAGCCCCAACATTACTGCACTTGTGTAGAAAAGCAGGACAATCGGTTCGGAAGTCCACCCCCAGTCATTTCCCTTGCTGAGGGCCAGTAAAAGGCAAAATAATCCTGTGGCTGAGGTAAGGGCTCCGCCAACATCGAAACGGCCTGCTTCAGAAGAAGGGAAATCAGGGATGAAGAAATACGAAAGCAGGGAGCCGAGCACACCAATAGGGAGGTTGATCGTGAAGATCCACCGCCAGTTGATGTACTCTACAAGATAGCCGCCCAGGGTTGGGCCTATAGCGGGAGCGACGAGGAGGGCAATGCCAAAGATTCCCATTCCCCCTCCGAGCATTCCTGGAGGGACGATTCTGACTACCATCGCCATTGTTGTGGGCATGATCATGCCTCCTCCGATCGCCTGCACCACCCGGGCGATGATCAGGGAATTGATGTCCCAGCTCATACTGCACAGCAGGGAACCAAAGGTGAAGCTCAAGAGAGAAAAAATGTAGAGACGCTTGAACCCCAGTTTGTCACCCAGCCAGCCGCTCAAGGGGACAACTACGCCGAGCGCCAGCATGTAGATGGTTACCACCCATTCTACAGTGCTGGTATCAGTGTTGAAGACATTCATGATTGTGGGAATAGCAACATTGACAATACTGGAGTCCAGGATTGCCATAAATGCCCCGATCAAAGAAATAAGAACTGGAATAATCCAAAGATAGCCGCTTTTCTTCGTTCCTGGAGCATCGCTATGGGAAACTTGTGATTGCAGAGGCTTCTGATGTTCTCCTGGAGGTGTCTGTGTCAATCAGTTTCACCCTCTCCTAAATCTAAACTTGCGACCAGCAGTCTGAGGTCGTGCTTCAGGCGGTCCAAGAGCTCAGGGCTGGAGAGTGAACTTAAAGAGTGTTGCAGCACTTTTTCGATCTCGGTGGTGAGTTGCTCAAGAAAACTTTCAAGGTTTGGTGTGCTTTTTACCAAGATGCTCCGGCGGTCACTGAGGTCGGGAGTGCGTCTGATGAAACCCCTTTCCTCCAGTCGGTCCAGAATTCCCGTCAAAGTGCTCGGGGGAATCCCTGTTTTCTCTGCCAGGTCAGTGACCCGGCAAAAAACTCTTTTTTTTACCTTCCACATCACGAAGAACTCTGGCCCAGTCAACCCATTTTTCCTGAGGAGGGGCAGGACTCTTTTCATCAGCCTCTGATGGACCTTACAAAAGAGTTCAAGGATTTCAAGTTCCGACAAGGGAATCACCTTTCGAAATCGAAAATTACGAAAGCGAAATAAAACCAGATATAAAAATAACGCAGGTCGACGGAAAAGTCAATATTGAGTTGCAGTCAGCAATAATCCTGTTCCTTGAATAAGGGTTATATTTCATAATGCTGCTCTAGTGAACAGGGGTGCTTGCTGACCGCCGGCTTGCGTCAGGTGGAGGGCTTGTGCTGCTTTCGTTAAGCTTTTCTTTTCGACAACCATGTTGAAAGTCCGCGACCACGAGAAACCCACAATTTTACTAAGATTGACCTTAGGTGATAAAAAAGGGAGAAAAGCAGAAAATAGTAAAAGGTGAAAAAATCAAGTTGGAGGAAGGTGGGCAAAACTAAACTCTGGGAAATGGAGAAAGGGGGGTAGGCGGGTCTTTCTCAAAGAAAATAGCGGTGGGAGCTACAGGGAAAGCCGCGGCAGGTACCTTAGTCGGCTACGGGCCGGCTCCTCCTTCCAACTCTGCTCCTGAAAAGGAATTCTTTGGGGAGGAAGTATGGAACTTTGGGACATCTCCTGTTCCAATTCCAGGAAGGAAATGGGAGAGGTCCTGAGAGCAGATGTTGTTGGAGGTGAAGGTGTTTCCGGAATAGCTGTGGCGCAGGCCGTTGCCTTGAGAAGGCAAATATTGCCCTCAAAAAGCTGCAGAATGACCGGGTCCCCGACCGGAGTCGCTAGTGGTTTTTGGGGTCCTCTTGGCTAGGGGAAAATTTGAGTAACTTGTTTGGCGTTTTCAGAACTTGCTCAGCTTGGCTTTTCTTCTTTCTCATTCTCCTTGGGGCCTGGCTCTGCGACTTCTTTGCGGAAGTTCTTCACCGCTTTGCCTAGAGATTTCACTGCCTCTGGGAGCTTCCCTGGCCCGAAGATGATGAGCACTACTGCGAGGAGCGCGGCGATCTCCCACGGCCCGATGTTGGGCAAGAGACCGAACATTCTCTTCACCTCCTGTTGTTCTTAAGAGTAGTATTCTTGTTTTGCGGTTCGATTCCTTCTTGAGCAGGAGAGGTGCTGTTTTTTTGTTGTCTGCACCAACTTTTTAGAGATTAATTTGGATCCTGGATCAAAGGAGGCGATGCTGGAAAAAGGAAATACTGCGGTCATTCTTCAGTCAAGAAACCGGTGGCCACGAGGACCTCATAGAGCTTAAGAGCAATGAAGAGATTGGCTCGCTCTTCGATCTTGTGGAGCTTGAGGTTCGTGAGTTCCTCGATCTTGCGTAACCGGTACCTCATGGTGTTGATGTGAATGTAGGTGCGCCGTGCCGCTTCCCTGGCGTCGAGGTCGGCGTCGAAAAAGGCGCGCAGGGTGAAAAGAAGTTCCTTGTTGTGTTCCCGGTCGTAGTCTAGGATCTTCCCAAGGTACTTCTCACAGAAGCGTTTGAGCTGCTCGACGTCCTGCTGGCAGACGAGGGTGAAGACACCAAGGTCGGAGAAGTGCTTGACGAAGCTCTTCTTGCCTGTGAGCTTGGCGAGATGGAGGGCAATGAGGGCTTCCTGATAGCTTCGGTGAAGCTCTGGGAGGGGGTACTTCTGGCCGACACCGAAGGAAACGGAAAACCCGAACTTTGCCTTGATGTCCCTCTGGTGGCGCGTAATGTTGGCGAGGTGCTTCTCGAAACCGGGGTCGACTTCCAGTGTCTGCTCGTGATAGTGGGTTGGGCAGATAAAGACGAAGTACTTCTTGTCCCAGATGGTGCAGATGATGTCGAGGTTGTTGAAGCGCAGCCATTCCTTGGTGTGGGCGTGGAGAAGGCTCATCTCCCTTTCAGAGAGTGGTTGTTCCGGCTCCATAACACAGACGTAGTAAAGCCTGTTGAGGTCGAGGCAGAAGTTGGCCTGCTTGATAATCTCTTTGATGTTGATGTTGCGAATAAGCAGGTCGGCGATCAGATTGTGGATGTGGAAGTTTTCCGCGCTTTCCGCTGTGTGGGCCTGGGCGAAAAACGTCTTTACGGCCAGAGATGCTTCTTCCAGGGGCTCTGCGAAGATGTCGTGCTCTTCTGGGCCTACGTCATCAACGATAATGTAGCCGTTCTTCCTGCCGTGTCCTGTGCAGTAGAAGAGCCTTCTTGTCTGGGGTTCGTAGAAGAGGTGGTCGTCA